>DALYUA010000214.1:0-6116 GCA_031993245.1 Buttiauxella sp.
CATCATCCTGCTTCCCCTTATGGTGCTGGAGACGGCCTTCTTTATTGAGATAATAAATAGCAGGGGTGGCGCTACCGCCCAGCTCATCCATGAGCGACAGATTGTTCTTCAGCGCTTCGGCAATTTGCGGCGTAATGGCGGTCGGGGCTTTTAGCGCCATTTTACCCCGGCTATTTTCATAATCCGCGAGGGTTTTGGCCGGATCTTTGGCCATCATGATTGCTGCGGCTTTCTGGGCGCTGTCCGGGCGCAGCATACCCACCATCAGCACGCGCAGTTGTACTTTACCGGACTTCAGCCAGGGCTGTGCTTTTTGCCAGAACTGCGTGCAGTACGGACAGTAAGGATCGGCAAAGGCATAAACGATGTGCGGCGCGTCCGCTTTACCGGCGGCTATCCAGTGATTTTTCTCCAGTTTCTGCCACATCTCTTTGGCCATCGGGGCGTAAACCCATTTTTCGACTTGCTCATCGCTAAGGTTCTTACCGGTCGCATCGACCAGGTTGCCCATGATTGCATGTTGCTTGTCAGGCGTCAGATAGACGGTGGTGCCTTGCCCCTGGTACTGCATGGCGTAACCCTGAAGATTACCCGGCGCTTTAAATTCACCTTTCAGTTCAAAGCCCTGCTTTTGCAGGGCTGCGATCGGGGCAGGGAGCGTTGCTTCCGCTGCCTGCACAGAGGTGCTGGCGATAAGCGTGAGAGATAAAACCCAGCCTGCTGCACTTTTCATTAATCGTCCTTATCTCGTTTAGCGGATTTTGACCAGCGTTCGCCCCTGGATCGTATTGTTCAGGAACGCTTCAGCGACTTTTGGCGCTTCCTCGAGCGTAATTTCCGTTGTTGCGGCTTTATAGAAACTTTCCGGCAGCGCTTTTGCCAGACGTTCCCATGCGGCCATGCGACGGGCAAAGGGTGCATTAACAGAGTCCACGCCCTGCAAACGAACGTTACGCAAAATAAACGGCATAACGGTGGATGGCAACTCATAACCGCCAGCCAGGCCACAGGCCGCCACGCAGCCGGAATAGTTCGTTTGCGCTAACAGTTTTGCCAGCATCGTGCCGCCAACCGTGTCGATGGCGCCGGCCCAGATCTGTTTTTCCAGCGGGCGGGTTTGCGCGAAATCGCTGCGGGGAACAATGCGAGCGGCGCCGAGCTTGAGCAGATAATCATGGGTACTTTCGCGCCCCGTGACGGCAGCCACCTGATAGCCAAGCGCATGGAGCAAAGCTACCGCCGTGCTGCCCACGCCGCCACTTGCCCCGGTTACCGCTACTTCACCAGCCTCTGGCGTAACGCCTGCTTCTTCAAGCGCCATCACGCAAAGCATGGCAGTCAGGCCTGCGGTACCGACGATCATCGCTTTACGGGCGGTTAAACCAGCGGGAAGCGGCACCAGCCAGTCTCCTTTCACCTGCGCCTGTTCAGCCAGGCCGCCCCAGTGATTTTCCCCTACGCCCCAGCCGGTTAAGACTACCTGCTGCCCGGCGCTGAAACGCGCATCTTCGCTGCGATTCACCACGCCTGCAAAATCAATCCCCGGCACCATCGGGAAGTTGCGGATAATTTTGCCTTTGCCTGTGATAGCAAGGGCGTCTTTGTAGTTCAGCCCGGACCAGTCGATATCAACCAGCACATCGTCAGAACCTGCGGCAGGGAGCTCGGTTTGCTTCACGCTTGCCAGGGTTTTCCCTTCAGCTTCTTCAAGCACAATCGCTTTCATTGGTTTTCCTCGTTAATCACAAAAGATAGTCGGTTGCAGGGCGCGTTTGAAAAACGCCCAGAAATCATCCAGCGGATCCGTGCTGTGGAAGAGTTTTGCGCGCATGACCGCGCCTTCCCAGCCGGTCCAGAAAGTCATTGCCAGCGCAGGGGCAGGGTGAATGTCTGGTATCTCACCGCGGTTGATGGCTTCCTGCAGGCAACGCGCAACGCGCGTTTGCCAGTCAAAAAGTATAGTTTTAAGCACCCCGGCAAAGGTGTCCGGCAGCAGGGGAGATTCCTGTAGTAAATTGCCGACCAGGCAACCCCGAGTGAAGTTAAAGCGAGCCATGCCCACCCCGGCGGAGCGGACAAAATCTTCAATACGTGCCAGCGCTGGCAGGTCGGTATTCAACAGGTGTTTATCCAGTTTTTGCGCAAAGTAGTGCTGATAAGCCTCCAGCACGGCCAGGCCAAAGGCCTCTTTGTTGGTGAAGTAATGATAGAAGGAACCTTTCGGTACGCCGACAGTTCTGACGATGCTATCGATACCCGTAGAGAGAAAGCCGTTTTCGGTGACCATCACCACGCCCGCATGGATCAGCGCTTCGCGGGTATCTGCAAACGCTCTGTCGCCTCTCGGGGGGCGTCCCCGACGGGGTTTTAACGCTTCAGCATCTGCCATCAGAATTTAGACCGATCGATTTTTAATTACCGTTACCCTATGCCCGTTTAAGCGATGAAGCAATACTACGAGGAACGAGTTGCAGAATAGTTTGATTTCACTCAGTTTAAGGGCATCAGTCACCTTTTCCCGGAGAGAAAACATGAAAGTCAGGCTGGCATCGCCCGATGAGGCGCAAGCGCTGTGGAATATCCGCAACCAGGCGATAAGATATGGTTGCCGCGAAAGCTATACGGCAGAGGTCATTGCTGCCTGGACGCCTGAAACCATGCCGCAGGCTTACCGTAGCGCCGTGGCCAATAACCCTTTTTTCGTGGTGGATGACCCCGCCAGCCAGGGCCCGGTAGCGACAGGCTTTCTGGATCTCGCATCCGGTTCGGTAGAAGCCGTGTTTACATTACCGGCATTTCTGGGGCAGGGAATGGCGAGCCGGATTTTGCAGGCAATAAAAGAAGAGGCCATAAAAAGGGGACTTACCCAGCTAACGCTTTCTTCAACGCCGAACGCCTGCTCATTTTATGAAAGAAACGGATTTATCGTCATAGAAGAAGCGCTATACCCGTCGTCACTGGCTGGAACCAGCCTGCGCTGTATGGAGATGGTCTGCGTATTGCCAGTGACATAAAGTGAGCGAATTAATTATACAGGATGAACGCCATGGTAACTTTAAGAGCAATGACGGGCGCTGAGTTTCCTTCATACCGGAGATTATTTATTGCGGAATATGCCCGGGATTTACAAGATTCACGAGGATATTCCGCCCAAAAAGCCACGGACATTGCAACTCACGCCATTGATGTTTCTCTTACAGAAGGACCAGATACTGCCGCCAATAGTCTGTGGTGTATTCTGCCCAAGGATGACGAGAGCACGGTCATTGGCTATTTCTGGCTGGTCAGAAACAGCGATGCTTGCTGGGTCTCTGACTTTTGCCTGCTTCCTGCATGGCGTGGACGCGGTTTGGGACGCGCATCGCTTGCTCAAATGGAGGCCCGTCTTGTTGAACAACAGATTAGCGAAATAGGTTTAAGGGTCGCCGTGAACAATCCGGCCGCAAAGGCATTATATGAAAAAAGCGGCTTCCAGGTCACCGGCTTCAATATGATCAAGTCGATCCCTTAAAACGCGCAGTGATTTATCCTCTCCGGGCTATTGCCAACATTGCACAAGATTTTTAGAGACAGTAAGGTGTGCGCAATTTTTATAGTATCGCAGGAAAAACTATGCATTCCTCAAAAGACCCGTTGCACGGTATCACTCTCGAAGCATTGCTGACCGTTCTGGTGGATAAATACGGCTGGGCGGAACTGGCGAAGCGTATCAATATCAACTGCTTTAAAAGCGATCCGAGTATTAAATCCAGCCTGAAATTCCTGCGACGCACGCCCTGGGCGCGCAAGGAAGTAGAAGCGCTTTATATTGATTCTTTGTCTGAACAGGCCGCGTCAGAAGAGGTTCCGCCAGGCGATAACCCATGGGCCAACTGGCGACCAAAAGAAAAAGAGTGAAAAACAAAACCATAAGGGAGACCCCGATTCCTCTTATGGTTTTGTTGGTTATTCTGGCAAGCGTTTGCCCTGTTCATCAACCACAGGTTCACCGTCTTCTTTGGTGAAAGCGCCACGCTGATCGTCTGGCAAAATATCTAATACTACTTCTGAAGGTCGGCATAACCGGGTGCCCAACGGGGTAACAACAATCGGTCGGTTAATCAGGACAGGATGCTGTAACATAAAATCAATCAGCTGCTCATCGCTGAAGGTTTCTTCCGCCAGCCCCAATTGCTCATAAGGCTCCACATTCTTGCGTAACAGCGCCCGGACCGTAATGCCCATATCTGCGATGAGTTTCATCAGTTCCTCGCGGGCCGGCGGTGTTTCCAGATACAGAATAATCGTGGGTTCGGTGCCGCTGTTGCGAATTAATTCAAGGGTATTCCTTGATGTCCCGCAGGCGGGATTATGATAAATAGTCACATCGCTCATCGTGGTGATCTCTGGTTGAAATCCCAGCAGGTCATGCCGTCTGGGGTTATGAGTTAAATAATAGTTACAATGCTACTGACAATCGCAGCGCCAGTGCCGCCAGCGTGACGAACAGCACCGGGATTGTCATGACAATGCCCACCCGGAAGTAGTACCCCCAGGTAATAGTCATATTTTTTTGCGACAAAACATGCAGCCATAACAGCGTTGCCAGACTACCTATCGGGGTGATTTTTGGCCCCAAATCGCTGCCTGTCACGTTGGCATAAATCATTGCTTCTTTGATTACACCGGTGGCCGTACTGCCATCAATCGACAGTGCACCCACCAGAACGGTCGGCATATTGTTCATAACGGAAGAGAGGAAGGCTGTCAGAAATCCGGTCCCCAGAGTAGCCACCCATAATCCTTGTTCTGCCAGATGGTTAAGAAGGGCGGACAGGTGGTGAGTCAGCCCCGCATTGCGCAAACCGTAGATCACCAGATACATGCCCAGCGAGAAAATAACGATTTGCCAGGGCGCGCTGCGCAATACCTTTCCGGTATTAATGATATGGCCCTTATTCGCAACGGCAAACAGGATCAAAGCTCCAACGGCAGCGACCAGACTGACCGGCACCCCGCGCGGCTCCAGACCAAAGAAGCCCACCAATAACAGCACCAGAACCAGCCAGCCCGTTTTAAAGGTACTGGCATCCCGAATAGCCTCTTTCGGCTCTTTTAACAAGGAAACATCATAAACGGCGGGAATGTCTTTGCGGAAAAACAGATGCAGCATCACAAGCGTTGTCGCGATGGCGGCCAGGTTAACCGGCACCATTACCGCCGCATACTCTGTGAATCCGAGATGAAAGTAATCAGCCGAGACGATATTCACCAGGTTCGAGACGATAAGCGGCAAACTGGCCGCATCCGCTATAAACCCTGCAGCCATGACAAAGGCTAAGGTTGCCCCCTGGCTGAAACCCAGCGCCAGAAGCATCGCCATCACGATAGGTGTCAGAATGAGGGCGGCGCCATCATTAGCGAACAGTGCGGCTACCATCGCGCCCAGCAGGACAATCCAGGTAAAGAGCAGTCGACCACGACCTTTGCCCCAGCGGGCAACATGCAGGGCAGCCCATTCAAAGAATCCGGACTCATCCAGCAGAAGACTGATGATGATGACAGCGATAAAGGTTGCGGTCGCATTCCAGATAATTTGCCAGACCACCGGAATATCGCCCGGTTGAACGACGCCTGTCAGTAACGCCAGACTCGCGCCCAGCACTGCGCTCCAGCCAATACCCAACCCTTTGGGTTGCCAGATAACCAGAATGAGAGTGAGCAAAAAAATCGCACCGGCCAGTAACATCAGAAATTCCCTTCACATTTGAATTGATGCATGTGTTTTCTCGTTTTCAGCATGAAGCAGGCGAAACCATGCTGAGTTTGCGCCGTATGTTTTCCCGTTCGCAATTCCAGGCGGAATCAATAATGGCCGCAGCCCACGCAGGCATATGTGGCGACAGACGATAGTGCACCCACTTCCCTTCACGGCGATCGGTAACCAGCTCAGCTTCGCGTAACAGCGCCATGTGACGCGATATCTTGGGCTGAGATTCCGCCGTTGCAGCACAGATATCGCAGACGCACAGCTCCCCGGACTCTCTGAGCAACTGCATAATGGTTGAACGTGTTTCATCGGCAAGCAGTTTAAAAAGCTGAACAGGACGCAGCATGTTGAACCTCAGGATGGATTA
>DALYUA010000215.1:0-6063 GCA_031993245.1 Buttiauxella sp.
TAACAGAGTTACAGTGACCGGCTGGGAATCCGGTGATTATGCCCCTGGAGGTTCAAACCTGCAGGCGCTTTCTGCTGCTTTAAAATGCAATCCCCAATGGCTGATAGATGGAGTAGGCGATCCAGAAAGCGATGCGCCTGCTATGCGCCCAACCGAAAAGTTTGGCGTTAAGCAAATACCAGTTTTATCTTGGGTTCAGGCTGGTGAATGGACTGAATCAGGCTCAACAATTACTCTATCTGATGTTTCTGAATGGATTTATACAACTGCAAGTCTTTCCGAGGAAGGATTTGCTTTGCGTGTACGTGGGGACTCAATGACCAATCCTAACGGAGCCCCTAGCATTCCTGAAGGTTCATTGGTAGTCGTTGATCCTGACTACGGCAGCCCATACGAAGTCAGCGGACGCATTGTCGTAGCGCAGCTTGATGGCTCTACTGAAGCTACACTTAAAAAATTTGTTATTGACGGTCCTATGAAATATCTCGTCCCTTTAAATCCAAACTATCGGGTGCTAGAAGTTAACGGAAACTGTCGAATAGTCGGCGTTGTAAAGCAAATAGTAACCGACCTCTAAATTTACGTATATTTAGCCGCGCTTTGCGGCTTTTTTTATACCCCTCCATGTAAGTTTTCCTACTTTTAGTATTGACACCCTCAGGTAAGTTATCCTACATTAAATCTATCAACAGCGAACAGGCAGGACGCCCACGAAGTAGCCGCCCGGGGCATATGAAGGCCGGGATGATTCGCACAGAACATAGCGACAGCCGAATGGCTTGAAGTCGGTCTGGATAAGTATCTTTCGGGTACTTATCCAGACTGGAAGACTTACCACTTGGAGACGGTCTTTAAATGTCCTAGTAAGTGGCGGAACCAGCTCCGATAACAGCGGCAGACGTTCAACTGTAAAAACGGTGAGATGCCAGCACGCTCGACGGCAGTGACGGCGGGAAGTAGAACGCTGACGGCGGGGAAAGACCAGCAAAGCCCAGACGATATCTGCGTGGCTTTAAAAACAGATGGGAGCCGGTGGAAGCCCGGCACACAACGAAGAGGGCATTGAGCATTAACGGCTCGCTAGTTATGTAAGCGTAAAGCGAAAACCCATTTCAGTGACAGAAGTATGCCAGTGCTCTCTTCGTTGTGATGTGTACGAGCGTACCGCAGCGCCGGCCGACGCAAAGACCCGTAAATCGGCTGAGCCACAGCAACTGGTGGCCAATACCAAAACAGAGCGGCGGGAAGTAAGCAGGAGTAGCGCCCTGGTGTCACAACCAAATCACCATTCGTGATGCTGTGTGTAGTCTTGGCGGTACCCGGATCTTCCAACCCCATCGGAGGAATGAAGATAATGTTCTGCCGCGGTACCGCCCTTTTTCACACTACAGGAGAGAGCACTGGCGCATGACGGGCCCATAACCCAATCCATGCGTATGAGCCTGCAAGCTCAGTCAGTGGCCTCCCCTGTGATGTGGAGAACTTACTCAGTGGCCTGTGCAGAGGCTTAACCAGGAGAATTAACGTGAAAATTGCAAAACTGAAAAATGCCATTGTCTACCGCGCAGATCTGCCTGCCGTAGGTGTTATTGATAAACACTTGGCTGAAATGCCTTACTCTGAAATCGGCGATACGGAGTTCGTGCGCTACAGCTTCGTTGAAAACCCGCTGACCGGTGAAGTCGTTACACCGATCGTTAACGGCTATGCCGTGTGCCTGCGAATTGATGAAAAAATTATCCCTAAGCCAGTTATCAGAAAAGAATCGCTATCGCGCATCAATTCTATCGAGAGTCGCCTGGGGCGGCGTATTTCGAAAAAAGAAAAACAGCAAATTATCGACACGGTAAAAGTCGACCTGTGCAAACAGGCCTTCGTGAAGACTTCACTGATTTATGGTCTGTACCACCAGGAAGAAAAGCTGTTGATGGTGAACACCACTAATAAAAATTATGCGGGGCTGCTGTGTGGAATGCTGGTTAAGGTTGTTGGCTCGGTAAAAACCGAAACCATCCATATCAGCAATGTTAAAAATGGCCTTACCGCACGCTTAACTAATTACATCGGCGGCGATACCGATGCCTTTGAAGGTTTTGAAGTAGGCAACGTCATTCAGCTTTCACGCCATGCTGATACTAAAGAGACGATCCGTTACTCAGCAGAGCACCAGGCAGTCATTGCCGAGGTCGAAGAAAGCCTCAAGAGCGGTTTTTGTGTCGACAGTATTGAACTGCTCAGCGGCGGAACGAGCTTTACTCTTACCGAAAACTTCCACTTCCGCCGCATTAATACCCATAGCTCAGAATCTGACAGCGAAGATGATGTAGCATTTGCCTGGCGCCATGCTGCGGGTGTCGATTTATTCTTTATGACAGGCGTGATCAATAAGCTTTGCACCCTTCTCTCATATAAAGAACCGAGCGAAGAAGAACAACCACCAGCGGTTTAGTTAATCCCACGAATAAATTATTGCCTCCTGGCAAGGGATTCGTGCAACCAAAATTCAGCGGATTTTCCTCTGGAGGACTGATGAACCACATCGAATTTATCGAAAAGCACGTTAAAGCCGAGCTGATTAAGCAGGGTTTTACAGAGTCGGTGGCTCAGGGGGGGCTTACGAGGCAAGCAATATGTACCGGCGTATGAGTCAGGCAAGCAGGAAGGGGAAAATTTTCGATGATGTTTTGCGATACGCGAAGCTGTGGGCAGAAAAGTATTCTACGGCGCCACAAGTCGTAAATACGAAACGCCCTGCCCGAAATAAACCAAACAGCCTTTTTTAGGCCCGAACCAGCGCCGGTGCAGTGGCGCTCTTATTAAAGTGGGGAACTGAATGCAACGCTTAAACGATATGTCCACCAGCGAACTTATCGCTACAGCCCGCGGCTATGCTGGCAGCATCAAAGAGATCGGTATCTACTCAGAGCTTGTAAAAGAGCTGACCACTCGCCTGGCGGCCAGCACAGCGGCTGCAAATGAGGGAGCCAGACATGCAGCGCGCGCTGACGCACTGGCGGTTGAAAATGCTTACCTGCTGCCGAAAGCTGCGAGCGAATTATCAAACGCATGGGTGCTTCACAAATATTGGGTGGGAATTCAGGTGGCGCTAATGCACGTTCGCGAAGGAAGACTTCACGACGGCATGGTCTGGCTACAAAACACCATTTCCGGCCCGGGCATTGAAGCGCCGGAGCTCAAGGAATTTTCAGAAATTGAAGCCTGGGCAGCCGGACAGCAGAAAGACAGTATCGGCCACGTCCGCGCGCTGGAAATCATCAAAGCTGAAACCCCGGCTACCGACGCCGAGCTGGCAGATATACGCAACGAGGCGCTGGTTCAGTACGCGAACAAGACCGGCTTTAGCTTCCAGAACCGCAGCATTCACGCTCACTTCGGTAGCGGAAATGTGATGGTCGGAAGCGTCACATTCGATGATGGCTCCGCTGGCGTCAACTTTGCTCCGGTCCGGGAAAAGCTCGGCGGTGTCGGCACTGATTATGAATGGACCAGGGGTAAGAGCACCGAGGATGTCGATTCTGTCTTCGTCATTTCATCAACCAGCGCCGCTGGTCTGGAAGTCATCAGAAATAAGCTCGACGAAGCCATTGAGCAGCTGCGCAAGGAATCAGGCAAATGAAACGTCGTCAATTCGATACATCTAACCGTTTCCTAGCTGATACAGCCTTTCACCGTCTGGAAATCATCCGTGATGATGGCCTATACCGTCACCTGCGTATGCAGCAACCGGGCACCAGTTGTTATTACTACGACATTGTAACCTGGCCCGGATATCTGACAGTGACCGGTGATATGGGAACGTGGACATTCTCCCGCATCGCGGACATGTTCGACTTCTTCGGTGCCTGGCAAGGTGGAATCAATACCGGCTATTGGTCTGAAAAACTGGAAGCTGGCGCGGGTTGTTCAGCTCATGATCTGCTGGCTAAAGAATACAACCATGAAGCTTTTTGCCGGAGCCTGAAAGAATCCCTGAGCGATTATCTGGAAGACGACGACAGCGAAGATTCAGAGGAAGAAGACTGGGACGACGAAGACGACACGCCGGACAGTGACAAAGCCAGGGTTCGTGAGGTTGTCCGTGAATTATGCCGGTGTGAATTCAGCAATGACTGGGAAGCCTATCAGGCAGTTTATGAAGCTGACTGGCCTGAAGACTGGAGCGCATGGGATGTCTGTGACGGCCTGACATTCAAAACCTACACCAGCCATTTCCGCTGGATATTGTTCGCTATAACCTGGGCCATCAGCAAATACCACAACACGAAGCTGGTAGAGCGTTCAATGGGCACCTTCCTCGCATTCAAAGGAGCAGCCGTATGAGCAATAACACCGAAGCAAAAGTAATCATGATGGATTCACCTGAAGCGGCCAGCATCCAGACCGTCACGGGCTGGGTGGACCGCCAGGGGCGTTTCTGGGGCAACGATGAGTATCAGGCTCGCTGGTGCGGAGCGACTCACCGCAAATGCAAAAACAGGCCTGACGAGCACCCAATTCACAGCACGCATGGTTATTGCGAAGAGTGTCATCGTGAAAGCCGCCAGGCCAAATTTGCTACCTTCGAGCGCGCCGTATGGAAAGGTGAGCCGCTGGTTATTTTCGATGATGACCAATACTTTTTCGACGCTGGAGAGCTGGCAGATTACTGCTGGGAAAATTCAGTACTGCCGAGTGAATTACAACTGCTCATATGCGAACCGAATCACCCGCGTGAGCTGGATATTACCGATTATTGTGAAGAAATCATTCCTGATGGCGGGGATTACTACGACATTCCTGAGTCCATTCGTGATGCCGTTGACGCTCTTAACAAAGCTTTCAAAGAAAGCCATCCGATTTCATGGAGTGGCAGCGAACGTGTGGCGATTGTCTCTGACGACATTCTCGACGATGAGCAGAAAGCGGAAATCATGGCGGAGCGTGCGCATGACTAACACAGCAGAGGTGAGTCGCAAATTAGCCAAGCGCACAGCATCAGAACTCAAGCCAAATGATGTGATCGAACTATTCGGTGATTGGTTTCGCGTTCGCTACCTGAATTACAACCGTGGCGAAACCACTATTCAGTTACAGCGTGAAAAAGATCAACTATCACCGTACTGCGATTTGACCTGTGTGAGGGTGACAGTCAGCGATGATTTGAACGTCTGGATAAATGTCGAGGTATCTAATGCCCAATAACACAGATTTGCCAGTGAAGCCGTTAAGTGAAGAACTGGTAAAAGATGCAGCGTTTAGCTCGTTAGAGGGGTATGCATTCCTTGTTGTTGACTCAATTGAATTTGAGCTTGGTCGTGAGCTAACAAGCGAAGAAGCCCAGCAAGTTTGCCGCACAGTTGAAAGTATCGTGAATAAAGGGGCAAGCCATGAATAAGGGAACCGAAGCGCTGATTGCCAAAATCAAAAAGCAGATCGAAAGCTTTGACACTGTGGTGCTGAAAGAGGATGAAGCTAACGTACTGATAGCGGCGCTGGAGCAGGCGCAGCACGACAAGCTTGTTAACTGGGAGGCAGCAGCGTCACTGGTAGAAGAAAATGAAGAGTTAAAGCGTAGCATCGCAGAACTGGAGGCCCAGCAGCTATCCGTGAAGCTGCCTGCCCATAAATTTCGTGAATGTGTGAATGGTCTGCTGGAAGAGGCTATTGCTTACGCGGGTGCGCAACAACTTCGTGAACGCCTCTCATCAAGACTGGCGAATTTCGTACAGCCGGATCACCCGCATACTCGATGTGCCGGCGGCACCGTGGAAGGGAGTGATTGAAGATGGGTATGACGCACGATGAGCTTTGCCTGCGCGCCGCCCGCTTTCTCCAGTCAAATGGCTTTGGTGTGGCATTTCATGACCGGTTCCGCGCCTATTCCGGCACCGGAGAATTGCCGGATGCTATCGGCTTTCGAAATGGCGTCTCTTGCTTAATAGAAGTGAAGTGCTCGCGAAGTGACTTTTTCGCAGACAAGAAGAAGCATTTTCGGATCGACCCCACTGTAGGTATGGGCGACTGGCGTTTCTTCATGTGCGAGCCTGGAATCATCAGTGTTGA
>DALYUA010000216.1:0-6052 GCA_031993245.1 Buttiauxella sp.
ATTGATAATCCGCAGGTAGAGACGGTGAATGAGATTCTCGACTGGAAACTGGTGATGCGGGGATCGGTGTAAGCGTCGGTTGCGCTTCGTTCAGTTTAACTGGTAGCTAATCATTCACTTTATGTCTACAATTCGCACACTTATCAACTCACTGAATTTAAGGAGGATCCCATGCCGTATTGTAAAACATTTATCGTTTTACATACTTTTGGCGATCGTCACTGCTCAAGCGTTATCGACACCGTGCTGCGATAACTTCGGCTTGAGCGAAGACAACCCAATCAATCCCTTCCCTCAGGCTTACTGAGTTATCGTCAGTTTTGTATGACGAGGCATATCTGTGCCTGTAACTCTTGAGTAAGCACTATGACAACTTTATTAACCGCCCAGTCTCTTAGCCTTGATACGCCTTTTGGCCCCCTACTGGCTGACATCACCTTTACGCTTAAAAAAGGCGACCGCCTGGGTTTAATCGGCCATAACGGCTGCGGCAAAAGCACGCTGCTGAAACTGCTTGATGGCACTCTGTCACCCAACAGCGGCAGCGTAACACGTGCGCACCAGTGTCTGATGGCGCGCATTGAGCAACATCTTCCTGAAACTCTACATCCGCTGACTATGCTGGATGCGGTTCTTGCACGTCTGGATGAATCGCAGTGCCTGAGTGAAAGCTGGCGGGCTGAAGCGCTGCTTGCCAGTATGGGCTTTAGCGAGGCGGACTGGTGCCTTACGGCCGGAACGCTGAGCGGCGGACAACACACTCGACTGCTGCTGGCGCGGGCGCTGATAACCGAGCCGGATCTGTTGCTGCTTGATGAACCCAGTAACCACCTCGACCTGCCCACGCTGCTTTGGCTTGAGCAGTTCCTGCGCGGCTGGAACGGCAGTTTTGTGCTGGTTTCTCACGACCAGCATCTGCTTGATAACGTCACTAACGGCACATGGATTTTGCGCGACCGCACGCTGAGCTTTTTCCAGCTTCCTTGTTCACAAGCGCGGGCGGCACTCATCGAGCGAGATCGCACGGATGCCCATCGCCATCAGGCGGAGCAAAAAGAGATCGACCGCATTGCCGCCAGCGCTAAACGGCTGGCGGTATGGGGGCGCGTGTATGACAACGAGGATCTGGCGCGTAAGGCTAAGCAGATGGAAAAGCGTGTCGACAAGCTTAAGGATGAACAAACCGAGCTAAGCGCCGGGCATCAGTGGCAGCTAATCCTGCGTGGTGAACGGCTACAGGCCGACCGTCTGCTGGAGATGGAAAATCTGCACGTTTCTCCTGCACCCGATGCGCAACCGCTTTTCAGGTTGCCCCTGCAACGCATAAAAAGCGGCGACCGGGTGGCGATTATTGGTCGCAACGGCTGCGGTAAATCCTCTCTGCTGCGCCTTCTCTGGCAGCAGTATCAGCAGCCGGAACGCGACGACGCTATTCGCCTGCATCCTCGCGCTGAAATGGGCTATTACGACCAGACGCTGCATCAGCTACGTGATAACGACACGCTGCTGGAAGCGCTTGAGCCTTTTGCCGCCTTAACCGAGCAGGAGAGAAAAATGGCGCTGATCGGGGCGGGTTTTCCGTGGCTGAGACATCAGCAAACCGTCAGCACATTGAGCGGCGGAGAGCGTTCAAGATTGTTATTTGTCGGCCTGACGCTTGCGCGCTATTCGCTGCTGATGCTCGATGAACCCACTAACCATCTTGATATGGAAGGCAAAGAGGCGCTGGCCGAAACGCTGCAAACGTTTGAGGGCGGCGTGCTGCTGGTCACGCACGATCGTTCTCTCATCGCCCGAAGCTGTAATCGCTTCTGGCTGATTGATGAGGGTGAACTGAGCGAGTGGCACGATCCGGAGGCGTTATACGCGCTGCTGGCCGCCGAAGGAAAAGAAACGCAGGTCACGCCAGCCGTTGAGTCGCCTCTCCGGCCCGCAGCGCTGAAGCCTGAAGCAGATGAGCTGCTTCAGCGGCTGCTGGAACTGGAAACCAGGCTGGCCGACGATCTGGCGCGTAGAGAGAAGCACCAGAAGCCTGCCTTGCAAAAAGAGTGGCGCCAGGAGATTGCCGCGCTGAATGCACGGCTGGAACTGGAATAGCAGTGACTGTATCAAAGGGGGGCTTCCCCCTTTTTTATCGAAAACGTAACGCTACGGGAACGCTGTTAAAATGCGAGATCGTTGTATCTAAAGGGAGCATAGCCTGCGCCCTTAACAACGTGAAATCCAGCTGGCACAGCAGCTGCGCTACCGGCGATGCGCAGTGGACTAACAGCACGGCACTTGAAATAGAATTGGCCATCTCCAGCGATTCGGGTTTATCCAGCGGGCGAATAGCCAGCCCCACCTTATCAAGCGGGATTAGCGAGGTTTCCTGATGCCAGACGCCCGTATCAACTTCGCCGGTAAACACCAGGCGCGGCAACAGCGTAAAATCCACCTCAACGTATTCACAACCCTGCGGCGAAAATTGCGCGCGGGTTAATCGCTGATGATCGCTGGAATGACAATCGATCCCCACCTTCGGACGGTTGATCTTCCCCGCGCCTTGTCTTTCAACGACCACCAGACTTCCCGGTCGGTAGTAGCTGCCGTTGCCCACCTCAAACATTTCATAACCCTGGATGGATGAGTCCGACAGCAGCATCTGGGCCGAGCCTGAAGAGAGCAAAACGATATCCGCCTCGTTGCGCTCCAGCGACGCGAGGCGAGAATGCGCGCCACGCAAATAACCGGCTGTCGCGACCACGTCCCACTGGCTGCACTGCTGCGCGAAAGCAGAGGCAATCTGGGTCGCTTCCTGGGAACCTCGCGGCGGGAGAAGAATATGCACGGGCGGCATACGCGCCGCATCCCAAAGCAGGGAAAAGTTCCAGGAGACCACGAAGGTCCCCTGATGACCACGAGAAACGAGACTGACAGCGCCGGATTTTTTAAGCTCCTGCAAGGCTTTCTGCACCGTGCCTGAACCTATCCCCAACACCTCCTGAAACCAGGCGGTGATGGGCAGACGGCCAGACAGCCCGCCGGAGAGAATAGTGCGGGCGATAAAGGCTACCGGGGAAAGCTGCTTAACATCGTGAGTAATAACCGTCATTGTTTCCGTCGACTCGTTTTATTCCAGAAGCCGTGACGCTTGTTCAACGCTCTGGCCGCCATGCACCACGGCATTTAATGCCCGGAGCACACCGGCGGGCTGCTGCGCACGGAAAATACGTCGTCCAAACATCACCCCTTTCGCACCGGCCTGCATGGCGTCGGCTGCAAGTTGCAGCGTGGAGTGCGGATCTTCGCCTCCGGCGCCGCCCGCAAGCAATACCGGAGTATAGCAAGTGCTTGTTACCTCGGCAAAAGCCTCCACGGAGCCGGGCCAGAGCGCCTTCACCAGATCGGCGCCGATATCGGCGGCAATGCGGCAATACATGCTCATCACCTTCGCGCTAAGCGCATCCGGATCGATGCCTTCCAGCGCGGAACGCGGCTCGATAATCAGCGCGATACCGTGCCGTTCACAGTCGCGTGCAATTCGCGTGTTGCGGATAATCTCCGCCTGCTCCAGCGCGGTGTCTTTCTGTCCCAGGTACATATAAGTCATCACCGCATCGATACCGCAGGCCGCTACTTCGCTAATATCCGCCAACTGCGCCAGTACGCCTTCCGAGCGTCCGTCCTTCCCCGGCGTGTAGATACCGCGCGCATGGTTCTTCCAGTCCAGGTGAAGAACAAAACCAGGCCGATCGCGACCTACGTAACTCTTTTCAACCAGCGGGATCATCCCCGGTGTCACCATTACCCCATCGGCACCACGTAGCTGAGTAAAGACCGATTCAATTTCATTACGCGTTTTCAGGCCGGATGGCGGGCCTGCCATCACGCCGTGTGATGCCGCGACGACCACTGCACACCCTGTTTCCGGGCGTAAAATACGACCTAATCGAACAGCTTTTCCGGTGCGGGAATCCATGTTGATCTCCTTCACAAAGTTGTCAAAACGGTTTAAATGCAATTTGCAGCTTTCTGCAAATTGATCGTATATTAGCCTTCAACACGATGTCAATGAATTATGCCCTGCTCGTTTTTGTCCCGCAAATTCGCAAGGGTGCCCCTTTAAAAGTTGTGAAGCAGGAGTGAGTATGTCCAGGATTTCTTCTCTTATCACCGCGTTGAAAGCCATTCTTCCCGAAAAGCAGATCTTAACCGATACCGATTCGCTTCAGGCCTCAAGCCACGATACCTGGCCTCTGTCTACCAAACTCAGAAAGCTGGGCTGCCACGATTACCAGGCAGATGTGGTGGTAAAGGTCACTGAAGAACGGCAGATCCAGCAGATTCTGGCCCTTGCGACCGAAAACGATACGCCGGTGACACCGCGCGCCCTCGCCTCCTCCGTTACCGGCCAGCCGCTGCCGACCCGCGGCGGCATCGTTCTGGACCTGAGTGAAATGACCCACAAACGGGAAATCAATACCACCAATATGACGGTGGAAGTTTCAACCGGCTATAACGGCGGAAAACTTGAAGATGAGTTACAGCAAATGGGCTGGACGCTTGGGCACTCCCCGCAGTCTCTTTATCAGTCCAGCGTCGGCGGCTGGCTATCAACGCTTGCGACGGGGCAGTTTTCCTCTTATTACGGCGGTATTGAAGATCTGATTACCGCCTATACGGTCATTCTTGCAACAGGCGAGCGGGTGCGTCTTAAGGCTTCGCCTCGTGCCGCGATGGGGCCAGATCTGCGCCAGCTTTTCATTGGTGCGGAAGGTACGCTTGGCGTCGTGACCTCCGTACAGTTGAAGATGTTTCCCCTGCCCCAGACACGTCTTTATGAAACCCTGGAACTGCCTTCCGTCGAAGCGGGACTGACTATCATGCGCGAGCAGGCGATGGCCGGGCTTCGCCCTTTCCTTCTGCGCCTGTACGACACCGCCGAAGCGCGCCACGCCATGCAGAATCCGCAGCAGGATAAGCCCGTGATGTTTCTCGGCACCCAGGGCGTTGACGCCGTGGCCCATGCGGAAATGGACGCCTTTTTAGCTATTATCAGGCGTCACGGCGGAAGATCGCTGGGTTGCGAAGGCGTGCTGAAATGGATGGAGCGACGCTTCGATTTTTCTACGGTAGAAAAGCTGCTCGACAGCACCGGCGGTTTCGCTGAAACCATTGAAGTCGCGCATACCTGGGACGGCATCGCCAGCCTGTATCATGATTTAAACAAAACGCTGACGCCGCTGGCGGGTGAAGTATTATCGCATTTCTCCCACGTCTACCCTCAGGGCACATCTATGTACATGATCCTGCTCGGGCATGAAGAAAATGACCGGGAGGCGGTGGAAAAGCTGCGCACTATCTGGCGCGAAACCATGCGCGTTTGCCTTGAGCATAAAGCCGAACTGTCTCATCACCACGGCGGCGGACTGGTTCGTTCTCCGTATGCGCGTGAGTCGCTGGGCTCCGCACATTTGCTGCTTCGCCGGGTAAAACACGCTCTCGATCCGAACGGCATTCTTAATCCCGGCAAACTGGGACTCTAACTGAGGGCAATCACGATGTGGTTTCTCGGCATTGATATTGGCACGACCCATATAAAAATCATCGGCACCAGCGAAGAAGGTGCGCTGCTGCCGGTGAGAAAGTGTCGCACGCCCGTCATCACGCGTGACGGGCTTACCTTCCATGATGCGCAAGCCGTGTGGCAAACCCTGTCGGCACTGATCGTTGAGTATTCACAAAGCGACGCCAGAACCTGTGGCCCGCTGGCGGCCATCTCGATTGGCACGTTCGGGCAGGAAGAGTCTGTGGCCGTCAACGCCTCCGGCGAGGTTATCTACCCTTCTCTGGCGTGGTGGGAGAATTATCCGCAAGCGGCGCTGGACACCGGGACGCACCAGTGGCTGGACAGCGCACAGCATTACGCTATCTCCGGCATGCGCTCGCGTCCGAATCAAAGCCCGGAGCGGCTGAGCTGGATCCGCAAGCACCATGCGGATATCTGGCGACGAGTTGCGCAATGGGTCGATTTTGGCAGCTTTGTGACATGGCGGTTAACGGGGGAATG
>DALYUA010000217.1:0-6030 GCA_031993245.1 Buttiauxella sp.
TAAGAAGTAGCAGGAGCATAGCAGGTAATAAAAGCGGCATTTGCTCTGACACTATTGCCGAGCGGAAAGGTCAGGCAAACGCCGCGTAATTACCGTTATCATGCCTGGTAGCCGCCGCTTATATACAGAACGGCACCTGTGATATAGCCGGCATCAGGGCCGACGAGGAAGGCGATGGATGCAGCGACTTCTTCCAGCGTGGCGATATGCGCAATGGACATAGTATCGCTTAGGCCTGGAGGACGCACTTCACCAGCGGCGGCCACATCGGTGGGCATAATGCCGGGCTGCGCTACGTTGACGGTAATATTGCGAGGCTCCAGATCGCGTGATGCTCCTTTCACATAGCCGACCAGCGCTGCTTTATTGGCGGAGTATTCCGTGACCGTAGATAACGTCACGCGTCCGTCCGGCCCTGATTCGACAAACACAATGCGTCCGCCATCGGTAATTTTTTGTGCCGCAGCACGCGTCAGCGCCACGACGCCCAACACATTAACCCGTCACTGCCGGTCAAGCTCAACAAAATCCGCATTGGGATCGTCAATGCGATGGCCCTGCACGGCAATGGCGGCGTTGTTGCCCAGGATATCCAGTTTGCCGAAATGGCCGATTACGGTATCGACCAGGGATTGCAGGCGCACCTGGCGAAAAATAGCATACGGCAGTTATGCTGCCGTATGGGTTCAGGTAAAGCGTTATTCCACGATCTTATTCAGCGCTTCCTGCGCCTCTTGCGTCAATGTAAGTCTGGCCGCCGCAAGGTTCTGGTGAAGATGCGAGACTGAGGAAGTACCGGGGATCGGCAGAATATTCGGCGAGCGGTGCAGCAGCCATGCCAGCGCCACCTGCACAGGCGTGGCTTCCAACCGATCCGCCACCGCCTGTAGCGCCGATGACTGTAAAGGGGAAAAGCCTCCGAGCGGGAAATAGGGTACATAGGCAATATTCTGCCGGGCAAGGTCATCGATCAATGCGTCATCTTGCCGGTGAACGATGTTGTACATGTTCTGTACGCAGACGATAGAGACAATTTTTTGCGCTTCGGTGACCTGCGTGGCCGTGACGTTACTCAGGCCAATATGCCGTATCAGCCCCTGATGCTGGAGTTCTGCCAGCGCGGCGACCTGCTCTTCTATTGACCCTTCCACCGGCTCACCCACGCCGAACATAATGCGCAAATTGACGACATCCAGCACGTCCAGCTGCAGGTTACGCAGATTATCATGTACCGCCTGCGTCAGTTCCTGAGCGGAAAAGGCGGGTTGCCAGGAGGCGTCATCACCGCGCCTGGCCCCTACTTTAGTGACTATAGTGAGGTCATCCCGGTAAGGATACAGCGCTTCACGAATAAGCTGATTGGTAATGTGCGGGCCGTAAAAATCGCTGGTATCAATGTGGGTTACACCCTGTGCTACCGCTTCGCGCAGTACCGCCAGCGCAGCATTTCTGTCTTTCGGAGGGCCGAATACGCCCGGGCCTGCAAGCTGCATGGCACCATAACCCAGGCGTTTTACCGTGCGCGAACCTAATGCGAATGTGCCACTTTTGTCGATATCTGCCATTTGTACCTCACTTATTGATTTACGGCGTGCTGAGAAGTACAAGTATATGAAGCATCCTTCAGGTTTAGAATTCGCATTCAGACGCGCCATGACAGACTTACTAAAGCCACGAAAAACGCCGGTTCAGGCGCGATCTGCCGCCACCGTTGCTGCTTTACATACCGCAACCATTCAGGTTTTGACCAAAGAAGGGCTGAGCCGCTGCACCACTACCCGGGTTGCTCGTCGGGCCGGAATATCGGTGGGCAGCCTTTACCAGTATTATCCCAACCGGGATGTTTTACTGGTGGCGGTGCTGGAGCAACACCTGAACGAGGTGGCGACAGCGGTTGAAGAGGCCTGTCGGAAAGGCAGGAATCAACCTGTTGCGGATATGGCTTCTGCGTTGGTGACGGCGTTCCTGGCCGCTAAGCTTCGTGATCCGCAGGAGTCAAAAGCTCTGTATGCGGTAGCGGGCGAACGGGATGGGGCAAGGCTGGTTGCCATGATGCATGGACGACTGGTTACCGCGGTGGCAGGGATGCTGATCGGTGCCGCTGATGCTGATTTTGTCAAACCCACCGTTACCGCCACTATTATACTGGGAGCGCTCGTCGGGCCGGTGAAGACTTTACTGGAAGGGCTTGCTGAGCCAGGGTATGAAGCCTGTCTTGCGAAGCAGCTGACGTTGTTGTTACAGGGATATTTGCAGGCGGCTTCGGGGAGTCTGGCGTCAGAGTGAACATAGCGGCCGCTGGCAACAAAAAGCCACTTCGCGAGAGGTGGCTTAATTATATTTGCGTCCCATTTTTTTACAGTTAATCCGGGAGATTACAGCGCCTTTTCCCAGACGGATTTTGGCAGTAAGTGAACTGCTTTTTCCGCTTCCTGACCGGTGGTCACAATATGTTTGATACCGCTTGCCATCACGGCGAGGGTTACGTCAAAGGCGTTCAGGCTGTCGCCGAAGCCGGCGGTCAGGTTCAGCATAGAACCGTTCGCCATCAGGTAGATCGTTTTGCCGTTCAGCTGATAAGCGTTGATAAACGGCATCACTTCTTCATGCGGGAACTGCTTCAGATATTCGCAGTCGATCTCTTCGGCAACGTGACCGACGTTGAGCACGAACGTACCATCCTGCGCTTTATCCAGCACGGCTGCGCTAACGACTTTCTTTGCACCTGTTGCGGTAGCGACAACATCCGCAGTGGCAATGGCTTCATGAATATCGACCACATGCCAGCCATCGTATGCGGCCTGCAGGCGGCGAGCAGGCTCGAGTTCCGCAACCATTACCTGGCCACCATAGGCTTTTGCCGCAGCCGCAACGCCCTGGCCTACCAGGCCATAGCCAATCACCAGCACTTTCTTTTCATGCAGCGTCAGATAAGTGGTCTGGAAGAAGGTTTGCCAGGCCGTTAGCCCCACCATATGGCGGTTGTGCAGGCCGGACATTACAGTCCTACCAGTTAAGCTCTTGTTTATCAGCTTTTGCGTTTTCTTCATACATCATCGAAATTGTACTGTAAGTACACATATCCAATCCGCGTTTACAGTAATCGTTGATAACCCCATCTAATATATTTCGGTCGCTCGCTTTAGTTAATTTTTTAAAAGCCACAAGATTCTCATTTTCCATCATGCGTAAGGTGGTTGGCTGGCACATATCTAATTGACCATCACAATAATCAGCCTTCACACGGTCTTTGATGTAGCTAATAACTTCCTGCTTTTGAGCTTCTGAGCCATCGAAGTCAAGCGGATGAACAAAACCAGCAAGCACAGAGGTAGAAGTTAAAAGGAAAGCTAACCCGATAATTTTTTTCATCAACGATCCCTCATTCTAGTGTTGAAGCGAAGACAAATTGTAATGGATGTAAAAATGAGCCAAAGCCGGGAATAGAGGCATTTTACTCAAAATCCACCGCCATTTTATCGCCACTATAAATTTAGAAAACAAAAAAGCCACCCTGAAAGGTGGCTTAATCATATGATTTTAAAGCTAAAATTTGGTGGCCCCTGCTGGACTTGAACCAGCGACCAAGCGATTATGAGTCGCCTGCTCTAACCACTGAGCTAAGGGGCCGTGGCGCTGGATTATAATGGAACTTGGGGCGTCAATCCAGTGGTTGCGTGACATATGCTTGTTTTATAAACAATGGCTTATCAATCCCTTATACTTAGCTCATCATCTACAACGACGGGAAGTGTCATGATTAGCGATATTCTACAGCCTGGGCTGCGGGTGGTGTTCTGCGGTATTAATCCCGGTAAGTCCTCGGCGCATACTGGTTTTCATTTTGCGCATCCTGGCAATCGCTTCTGGAAGGTTATTCACCGCGCAGGTTTTACCGAACGGCAGTTAAAGCCCGAAGAAGAACGGCACCTGCTGGATACCCGCTGCGGGATCACCATGCTGGTTGAACGACCAACGGTCCAGGCAAACGAGGTTGCCCTGCATGAGCTACGTGCAGGCGGGCGCGAGCTGGTGACGAAAATGCAGGACTATCAGCCAATGGCGCTGGCCGTGCTGGGCAAGCAGGCTTTTGAACAGGCGTTTAGCCAGCGTGGGGCGAAGTGGGGCAGGCAAAATATTACCATCGGTGATACCGAAGTCTGGATTTTGCCAAATCCGAGCGGTCTGAACCGTGCGACGCTGGATAAACTTGTGGAGTCCTACCGCGAGCTGGAACAGTCGTTGATGGCGCGAGGCCGTTAGTTCAGGCTATAAAAAAGCCCTCGCAAGGAGGGCTTTCGGTAAGACGAGACGATTAGTCGTCCAGGAAGCTACGCAGCACTTCAGAGCGGCTTGGGTGGCGCAGTTTACGCAGGGCCTTCGCTTCGATCTGACGGATACGTTCGCGGGTAACGTCGAACTGTTTACCCACTTCTTCCAGCGTGTGGTCGGTATTCATATCGATACCGAAACGCATACGCAGGACTTTTGCTTCACGTGCGGTCAGGCCAGCCAGAACATCGTGGGTGGCAGAGCGCAGGCTTTCAGACGTGGCAGAATCCAGCGGCAGCTCAAGGGTGGTATCCTCGATGAAATCACCCAGATGCGAATCTTCATCGTCGCCGATTGGCGTTTCCATGGAGATTGGCTCTTTAGCAATTTTCAGCACCTTGCGGATTTTGTCTTCCGGCATCAGCATACGTTCAGCCAGCTCTTCCGGCGTTGGCTCGCGGCCCATCTCCTGCAGCATCTGGCGCGAAATACGGTTGAGCTTATTGATGGTCTCAATCATATGCACCGGAATACGGATGGTACGCGCCTGGTCGGCGATAGAGCGAGTGATAGCCTGACGGATCCACCAGGTCGCATAAGTTGAGAACTTATAGCCACGGCGATATTCAAATTTATCAACGGCTTTCATCAGGCCAATATTGCCTTCCTGAATCAAATCGAGGAACTGCAGACCGCGGTTGGTATATTTCTTGGCGATAGAAATAACCAGACGCAAGTTTGCTTCAACCATCTCTTTCTTCGCACGGCGGGCTTTCGCTTCACCGATAGACATACGACGGTTGATGTCTTTTACCTGCTCGATGGTCAGGCCGGTCTCTTCTTCAATCTGCTGCAGTTTTTGCAGGCTGCGATGCACGTCTTCAGAGACGTCGCGCAGTTTTTCAGACCATGGCTTATTCATCGCGATAGCGGCGTTGAACCAGGTTTCGCTGGTTTCGTTACCGGTGAACAGCGTGATGAAGTTTTTCTTCGGCATTTTGCACAGCTCTACGCACAGCTTCATGATGATACGTTCTTGCGTACGAACGCGGTCCATCATGACGCGCATGCTGTTCACCAGGTAGTCGAACTGTTTCGGCACCAGGCGGAACTGTTTGAAGACTTCAGACAACTGCAGGATCTCAGCGGCGGCGTCAGCGTGAGCACGACCTTTCGCTTTGATGGTGTCGCGGGTGACCTCGTATTGAGTACGCAGTTCACCAAATTTCTCACGCGCCAGCTCCGGATCGATGCTGTTGTCATCTTCCGCGTCGTCGTCGTCTTCTTCCTCATCGTCATCATCACTGTTTTCTTCGCTGGTTAGCTCAGAACCAATGTGAGTGGCGGTAGGGGCAAGATCTTCTTCTGCGTTGGGATCAACAAAACCGGTTATCAGATCCGTCAGGCGTACTTCTTCTGCTTCAACGCGATCGTACTGCTCAAGCAGGTAGGTGATGGCTTCCGGGTATTCGGCAACGGAGCACTGAACCTGGTTGATACCGTCTTCGATACGCTTAGCGATATCGATTTCGCCCTCGCGGGTTAACAGTTCAACGGTACCCATTTCACGCATGTACATACGCACCGGGTCAGTGGTGCGCCCAATTTCAGATTCTACGCTGGAGAGAACCTGAGCGGCGGCTTCTTCCGCATCTTCATCCGTGTTGTTTGAGTTTTCAGCAAGCAACAGGTCATCGGCGTCAGGTGCTTCTTCCATCACCTGAATGCCCATGTCATTGATCATTTGGATGATGTCTT
>DALYUA010000218.1:0-6025 GCA_031993245.1 Buttiauxella sp.
GATCGGGTGGTCTTTCACGTACTGCGGTAAACCTTCGCCGCTGTCGATACGCTCTTTGAGCTTAGCGTGAGCGATATCGCGTGCCACAATAATAGTCCCGCTCAGGGAAAGACGCGTAGAAACAGGATACTGAGAAAGCTGTTTGAGGATTTCGCTCATCGGACGGTTAAGATCGACTTTAACTGCTTCGCCCTCGCCCGCCTGACGCAGTTCCTGCGGAATGAATTTGCCCGGATTGTGCTCCAGCTTTTCCAGCCAGATACCGTCGCGGTTGATTTTTGCTTTGATGTTTCTGTCCGCAGAGCAGGATACCCCCATGCCGACCGGGCAGGATGCGCCGTGGCGCGGCAGACGCACAACGCGAATATCATGAGCGAAGTATTTGCCGCCAAACTGCGCGCCAAGCCCGAGGTTCTGCGCTTCTTTCAATAGCTCTTCTTCCAGTTGAATATCACGGAATGCCTGGCCGTGTTCGTTACCTTCCGTCGGCAGACCGTCATAATATTTAGTGGAAGCGAGTTTTACCGTCTTAAGGGTGGACTCCGCAGAAGTGCCCCCGATAACAAAAGCCACGTGATACGGCGGGCAGGCCGCTGTGCCGAGGCTGCGCATTTTCTCCACCAGATAATCTTTCAGTTTGCCCGGGCTGAGCAACGCCTTGGTTTCCTGATAAAGGTAGGTTTTGTTCGCTGAGCCGCCGCCTTTAGCGATACAGAGGAACTTATATTCGGCTCCGTCCACGCTGTAGAGATCGATTTGCGCAGGCAGGTTCGTGCCGGTGTTCACCTCTTTGTACATATCCAGCGCGGCGTTCTGGGAATAGCGCAGGTTATCTTCGATATAGGTGTTGTAGACGCCCTGCGAGAGCGCGGCTTCATCGCCGCCGCCTGTCCAGACGCGCTGGCCTTTTTTACCAACGATGATCGCGGTGCCCGTATCCTGGCAGGTCGGCAGAATGCCTTTGGCGGCTATCTCTGAGTTACGCAGGAACTGCAGCGCAACATACCTGTCGTTTTCGCTGGCTTCGGGATCGTTAAGGATATCGGCAACCTGCTGCTGGTGAGCCGGGCGCAGCATAAAAGAGGCATCGTGGAAGGCGTGTTGGGCAACAAGGGTCAGGGCTTTAGGGTCAACTTTAAGGACTTCCTGCCCTTCGAACTCGGAGACTGAAACATAATCCTTACTTAGAAAGTAGTATTCAGTTTCATCTTTTTTTAACGGGAACGGCTCTTGATAATGAAAGGCTTTACTCGACATTGTTCTCTCACTTACGACATCAGATACGTTAATTATTCTGGCGGTGGGCACAGGATGCTGTGCCAGGTTAAAAATTTAATCACAACATGCTACACAATTTTTTAACAAAAACTGAGACTAATACGACTTTTTACTCCCCTGGTTACTTCCCAACGGATAATTGGTTTAATAGTCGGAAACTTATCTACATTACAGCGGGGCTTGATAATGCAAAAATTAATCAACTCAGTGCAGAACTATGCATGGGGAAGTAAAACAGCCTTAACGGAACTCTACGGCATGCAGAACCCGGACAACCTGCCAATGGCGGAACTGTGGATGGGGGCGCATCCCAAAAGCAGTTCAAAAGTGCCGGGAAACGGCCAGCCGCGTGCGTTACGGGAAGTGATTGACGCCGATCAAACGGCTGCCCTGGGCGAGGCTGTTGCACGGCGATTTGGCGAGCTGCCGTTCCTGTTCAAAGTGCTCTGTGCCGATCAGCCGCTCTCCATTCAGGTGCACCCAAACAAAAAAGCATCTGAAATTGGCTTTGCGAAAGAAAACACGGCTGGTATCCCGCTTGATGCAGCCGAGCGTAATTATAAAGATCCTAACCACAAGCCCGAGCTGGTTTTCGCCCTGACCCCGTTCCTTGCCATGAACGCCTTCCGCGAGTTCTCTGAGATCGTCTCTTTGCTGCAGCCGATTTCTGGCGCGCATAACGCTATCGCCCACTTCCTCCAGGAGCCTGGCGCCGAACGCTTAGCGCAACTGTTTGCCAGCCTGCTGAATATGCAGGGCGAAGAAAAATCCCGCGCGTTAGCCGTGTTGAAAGCCGCGCTGAACAGCCAGCAGGGCGAGCCATGGGAAACCATCCGTGTGATTTCGGAATTCTACCCGGACGACAGCGGCCTGTTCTCTCCGCTGCTGCTGAACGTAGTGAAGCTCGCTCCGGGCGAAGCGATGTTCCTGTTCGCCGAAACTCCACACGCGTACCTGAAGGGCGTGGCGCTGGAAGTGATGGCCAACTCTGATAACGTGCTGCGCGCGGGCCTGACGCCGAAGTACATCGACATCCCTGAGCTGGTGGCAAACGTTAAGTTTGAAGCCAAGCCAGCGAGCGAGCTGCTGACCCAGCCGGTTAAAAACGGCAGCGAGCTGGACTTCCCTATTCCCGTGGAGGATTTCGCCTTCTCTCTGCATGATTTAAGCGCCACTCCGGCAACGCTCGCCCAGGACAGCGCGGCAATCGTGTTCTGCGTGGAAGGTGAAACAGTGCTCAGCAAAGGCGAGCAGCAGCTGGTGCTTAAGCCTGGCGAATCCGCTTTTATCGCGGCAAACGAATCACCCGTTTCCGCAAGCGGCGTGGGTCGCATCGCACGCGTGTTTAACAAGCTCTGAATTAAAGTAACTTACTGATCTTTTACGTGTGGATTGCTAAGCTTAAAGCGATAGTTTTCAAAACGCCTGCAGGCGTTTAAGACCGCTGACAAATTTTCCTGTTTTAACAGATCTGAAATACGAACTCATAGAAACAAAGGATGATGTCTTCTGGTTTACCCCAAACACCCGAAAACCACGTTTTTTGGGTGTTTGTTACCAATATGAAACGCCTGCGGGCGTTTTTCATTCGACGGTCAGGGGATATCTGACCGCCGCTTCAAAATGGACAGGACAAGATGAAAAAATCTCTGGTTGCGGTAGGTGTAATTGTTGCGCTGGGCGTGGTGTGGACGGGTGCAGCCTGGTACACCGGCAAACAGCTTGAAGGACGCATGGCTGAGATGATCGGCAATGCGAACAGCGAATTAAACAGGGCCTCTCCTGAAGCCGGTCTGACGCTGAGCTACCAGGACTATCACCGTGGCCTGTTCCACAGCAGCATGCAGTTGGTCATTAAACCGACGGCGGGCAAGCAAAGCGCGCTTCTGAAGCCGGATCAAAGCGTTGTGTTTGCAGAAACCATCGACCATGGTCCTTTCCCGTTTGCCCAGTTAAAAAAATTCAACCTGATCCCGAGCATGGCTTCCATCCGTACCGTGCTGGTTAATAACCCAACCACTAAGCCGCTGTTTGACATCACTAAAGGCCACTCCTTTGTCGATGCGCAAACCCGCGTGGGCTACAGCGGCGCCACCTCTTCTGATATCGACTTCCTTCCGCTGAACTATGCAAACGGCGACGAGAAAGTAGCCTTCAGCGGCGGCCAGTTCACGGCTGACGTAGACGGTGAAGGCAATAAAATCGCCCTTTCCGGCGAAGCTAAAAGCGGCCTCGTTAATACGGTCAATCAGTATGGCCAGCATGTACAGATGACTTTCAATAACGTGAAAACCGACGGCAGCACCCAACGCAGCGATTTCGACGAGCGCGTGGGCGAGCAAAAAGCCTCCATCGAAAAACTGGCGATTGCCGTTGAAGGCAAAGAAATAGCGGTTCTGGAAGGTCTTACGCTTAACGCTAAATCAGACGTGCAGGCAGATAAAAAGCACCTTTCCGGGCAAATCGATTACGCCATCGACGCGCTGAAAGTACAGAACCAAAATATGGGCAGCGGCAAACTGACGCTGAAAGTCGGCAATATCGACGGCGCAGCGATGCATGAGTTCAGCAAAATTTATAACACTGAATCCCAGAAGCTGCTTGCCGATCCGGCCGTGGTGGAGAACCCGGAAATTTATCAGCAGAAAGTAATTGAGGTCTTTGCGGCCAATTTCCCGCTGCTGCTTAAAGGCAACCCGGTCGTTACCGTTGCGCCGCTGAGCTGGAAAAACGACAAAGGCGAAAGCACCTTCAACCTTTCTCTGTTCTTAAAAGATCCGGCCGCTGCCACAGGGGAAGCAACCACACCTGAACAGCAACTGGACCGCGTGTTGAAATCTCTCGACAGTAAGCTTGTGATCCCAATGGATATGGCTACCAGGTTAATGACGCAGGTTGCGCAGCTTGAGGGTTATAAAGAGGAAGACGCCGCGAAACTGGCAAGCCAGCAGATCAAAGGCCTGGCGGCGATGGGCCAGATGTTCCGCGTCACCACCATGGAAGACAATAACATCGTCTCCAGCCTGCAATACGCCAACGGCCAGGTAACGCTTAACGGCCAAAAAATGTCCCTGAGCGATCTGATTGGCATGTTTGGCCTGCCGGGCACTGACGTACCACCTCCGGCGCCAGAGCTTGAAGCGCCTGTTCCGGCTGCGCCTCAGCCGTAAGTCTGACAAGCCTCCTTCGGGAGGCTTTTTAATACCTTTAACTATTCCACACCACCAGCCGCGCGGGCATTATCTGGTTACGCGCTTCATCATCGCCATTTTTTGCACGAGTCAGAATACGCTGTCCTGCGCTGCGGCCTATTTCTCTTGCAGGGGTGGAAACCCAGGTCAGCGGTAAATCGTCCAGCTCTTCATCCATTACTTCCGCGAAAGCGGCAAGGGCGACGTGACTGTCGTAATAGCTCTCCAGGCTTCCTTCTCCGCTTTGTCTTCCCGCGCGCAACAGGCCAAACCAGGCACCCATGGCGATGGTGTTGTTATGGCACAGCACGGCCGTAATTGTTGGGTTCTGGTGCAGCAAGGTGATAATCGCATCCGCCGCCTGCTTCTGGCTGGACTCGCATTCAATAATCCATTCGCTATGAAACGGCAGCCCAAACTTTAACAGCGTTGAGCAATACCCACCGAGGCGTTCTGCACGCGTCAGCGACGAGCCCCGGCCACCGATCCAGGCAATTCGCTGGTGCCCCCGTTTAATTAAATGTTCTGTCACCAGCTGCGCGGCCTGCATATTATCCGGGCGGATGATGTCCACTTCGTCGAGGTAGCTGGCGCGGGAGGCAAAGAGCAGCGGCATGTTTTTTTGTTCGGCTAATTCCCTGAGTTCCGCGCCCTGTCCCGCAGCACCAGCGATAATAATGCCGTCCACCCCCTGGGCAATAAGCGTCTCGAAGCAGCGCTGCATGTGCTGGCCTTTCGCGCCGCTTTGGGTGAGGAAGAGTAATTTTCCCTGCTTTTCCAGTTCGTCCGTCAGTCCCGCTGTCAGCTCCGCATAAAAAGGATTACACAGATCGCGGACTATCAGACCAATAACGCCGCTTTGCCCTCCGCGCAGGGATGCCGCCTGCCGGTTACGCACAAAGCCGAGTTTTTCGATAGCTTCATTTACGCGCGTGCCGGTAGCCGCGGAGATTCTGCCTTTGCCGCTGAGCACGAGCGAGACCGTCGTCACCGATACACCTGCGGCATCGGCAACGTCGTTAATAGTGATTTTTTTTGCCATCGAGGTCATAAACGGAACAGCTCCTCCGTGAATCAGGTTTAATGCAAGATAAAACGTTTTATCAAGATGCGTATATTAAGCGCTTTGTCACCTTTTTAATCTGTGAACCACCGCGCAATATACTTTGGTAAAACGTTTTATCATCCAGCCTCTTTCGTACTTCACTCTCTTTATATCAATCAGGGTACAGGAGTCGTTATGGCGGCTAATACATCACAAAAAGTTACGCTTTGGGAGTTTTTTCAAAACCTCGGCAAAACCTTCATGCTACCGGTGGCGCTGCTGTCGTTCTGCGGCATCATGCTCGGTATCGGCAGCTCGTTAAGCAGCCATGACGTTATTACCTTACTGCCAGCGCTGGGTAACCCGGTGCTGCAACCGATCTTTATCTGGATGAGCAAAGTCGGCTCGTTCGCCTTTAGCTTCCTGCCGGTGATGTTCTGTATCGCTATTCCGCTGGGTCTGGCGAGAGAAAATAAAGGCGTTGCCGCCTTTGCCGGCTTTGTTGGTTACG
>DALYUA010000219.1:0-5989 GCA_031993245.1 Buttiauxella sp.
ATATTGATCACATTTACAACCCTAATCTTTCCTGTAAATAAGAAACGCCCGGGCTATATTTCAAAATTGAACGGTCGTTCAGAGATATAACCCGGGCGCTAAGCGCATTAATTATTTAATAAACGATTAACATTACACCTCAATTTACTTCACAAATAACGCAACTAAATCTGGAAATCGATAATCACTTCGTCTGGCTCAAGCGCCAGACGTTTAATTTCATCTACAGAGAGTTCGGGATTACACAATTCAATAAACCGCCAGACATAGTTGCGCTGTAGCTGGCCGCGCTTAAGTCCAAGCCACACGGTGTTAGCGTCAAACAGATGCCGCGTATCAAGGCGCACAAGCCCCCTTTCGTCACCGCTTGCCTGATCGGCCACCAGACCGATCCCAAGTCCCAGCGCAACGTAAGTTTTCACCACGTCTGAATCCTGCGCGCTAAGCACCACATCCGGCGTTAAGCCGTGACGTGAAAAGGCTTCATCAATACGTGACCGGCCGGTTATTCCTTGTCGATAGGTGATCAGCGGCCAGCGGTTGATATCATCAAGCGTCAGCGGGTTGGCGTCGATCAGCGGATGGCCCTCAGGAACCAGCAGGCTGTGATACCAACGGAACCAGGGATAGGCCACGAGAGAGGGATCGTTACTCAGGCGCTCGCTGGCGATGCCAATATCCGCCGTGCCGCTGTGAAGAAGCAATTCAATTTCTTGCGGCGTTCCCTGGATAAGCTCGAGGCGCACTTCTGGGAAAAGCGCCCGAAAAGCTTTAATAACCGTCGGCAGGCTGTAGCGCGCCTGGGTATGGGTTGTGGCGATGGTCAGCACGCCGCTGGTGTCGTTGGTAAACAGATCGGCCAGGCGGCGGATATTGCTGGCCTCGTTGAGAATACGTTCGGCAATCACCAGCAGCGCTTTGCCCGGTTCGGTCATACCTAGCAAGCGTTTACCCCGGCGGATAAAAATCTCAATGCCGAGTTCCTCTTCCAGCTCGCGGATATGCCGACTGACGCCCGACTGCGAGGTAAAAAGCATACTGGCGACCTCGGTGAGATTGTAGTCCCGCCGCGCCGCCTCGCGAATAATCTTAAGTTGCTGGAAATTCATTTTTTCCCCGGAAGCATCGCTGTTCTTTACACCATTGTTAAAGTCACAGCGCCTGCGGAACAAATAATAAAAACCAGCAACTTATTCCTTTTAGCAATAAGTCGGCGTTAACCTACCAGCAGCAGTTCTGGATTTTTTACAGCCGGCTGCGTAACCAGAGAGATAAGAATATCTTTTACCGCCTGGGTCTGCGGGTTGAGCGGTAAACGCGCCGACAGATTAATGGACAAAGGTAAATTGAGCGACGGGCTAATGATGCGGGCCATCCAGCCATTAGCGGCCCCGACCAGCGAACGTGCGGCGGATTCAGGCAGCACCGTTACGCCCATCCCGCTGGCGATAGCGGCCGTCATGGTGGAAATGGATTCAATCTCGCCGATAATTTTCGCCGTTAATCGACGCAGCGAGAAGGCTTCATCCACGCGCTTGCGCACGGCGCTGTAGTCACGCGGTAGGAACAGATTCATTTCGGCCACCGCGGCGAGATCGACTGTCTGCCCCGGACAGTCGCGGGTGCCGACCAGGAACAATTCCTCTTTAAGCAGCGGCTGGCTAATAATGCCAGCCGTCGGCGTTCGATCGTACAGAACCGCCATATCAAGCTGGCCGTTTAGCAGCTTGTCGTTAAGCACTGAGCCGCTGTTTTCATGCAGATAGATCAGCACATCCGGCAGTTCGGCACGCACAGCCTGCAGCAGAGGCATGATAATTGACGAAGCCGCGCTCCCCGGCGCAAGCCCAATTGATACCTGACCGCTCATCGTCTGGCCCACGTTTCCCACTGCCAGTTGCGCCTGTTCACACTGACGCAAAATCGTCCGCGCATGGGTATAAAGGATTTTCCCCGCATCCGTTGGAGTCACACCGCGTCTGGTGCGAACCAATAGCTGTTGGCTCAGTTCCCCCTCAAGGGTAGCGATCTGTTGGCTCAGCGCCGGCTGGGCAATATGCAGTACTTCAGCAGCCTGGGTCAGGCTACCAATATCGACGATTTTGACGAAGTATTTCAGCCGTCTTAAATTCATTTTTGCCTCCTTCGCGGAATGCCAGTGCCGGTCTCGGCAGTCATGTCGAAGAAGGTTTTGCAAGATGCTTGCCACTTTCTGTAGAGCTTACAGCCGATGTAGTAAGCCGCTGTATTATAAGCGTAAGTGATAGAAACGAGATTTTCATTAATGAAAAAGCGTTTTGCTTATGCCCCAAAAGAGGTACACGCGCACCAGAGCGGTGCGCGCAGATGTGAAAAACTTATTATCTCCCTGCCCACCAAAGGCGCAGCTTCATCCCCCAATAGCTGGTCCAGCCGCTGGTCGTTGAGACAACGCGGCCTTTATCCAGCACCACGAGCGTTGGCGTAACGCCAATCTGCCAGGCGCGGGAGATGGCCCCGTCGGCGTCATTTACAACCGGCACAGCAATACCCTTCCCGGCCAGCCAGCGCGCCACCTCCTGCTCGTTACCGGAACGCAGCGCAATTGTCATCACGTTCTCGCCTTCCGCTTTAAGCTGCGCGACAGTTGGTGTGGTAAACCGGCACACGCCGCACCAGCTTGCCCAGAAGTAAAGCAGCAGCGGACGTTCCGCACTGAGTGCGCCAGGCGTGACGCTTTGCCGATCCAGCGTTTGCAGCGGCGTGCTGACAAAAGCGGGCGGCAGCTGCGGCGCCCGCCACCAGTCCACGATCGCCATTATTGCCGCCAGCAGCGCCAGCAAAACCAGCCCTTCCCGCGCCCAGCGGCGCAGTTTACTGACCATCTGTCGCCGCCAGCTTCTCTTTCACTACTTCTTCCAGCGTCTCCCACGGCACCGCGCCCGGGATCATCTCATCGCCAATAATCGTGGCGGGCGTTCCCTGCACGCCCACAAGACGAGCCAGCTGCAGGTTAGCGGCGAGCGTCTCCTTGCTTTGCTCGTCAGGTTTGACCGGCGTGGCTCCGCTCTTCGCAACGGCTACGGCGATACTGGCCTCATCGTGATAACCTTTTTTCAGCATCAGCTTTCCATGCAGGGCGAGAAACTCTCCGGGATGCTCACGCCAGGTGGTCAGTGCGATTCGAGCCGAAAGCACTGAACTTTCCCCCTTAAACGGCAGCGGTTTGATAACCACCGCCACGTCCGGGTATTTCTGCACGATTTTCTCAAGCATCGGATCGAGGAGCTTGCAGTACGGACAGTTATAATCGGTGAAGCTAACGAGCGTGAGCCTGGCGTTCTGTGCGCCGATGCGCGGGCTGGCAGGATCGTTAAACAACGCCTGCTCGATTAACGCCTCGATTTGCTTTTGCTGCTCGGGCGTAAAGGGAGCCGTTGCCGCCATCGTGCTGAATGCAGTCAAAAGTACGAAGAAGAGAATGACGAGTTTTTTCACGGTTGGTTTCCTTTCGCTTCGCCTAAAGCGTTGAGTACCGCATCGCGGGTCAACAGAATCGGTAGCACCTTGCCCTGAGGCAATCCGGGGCCATAAATTTGATTAAACGGCACGGCCACCTGGCCACGGCTTTTCAGGAAGGCGGCTATCTCATCTGAAGGCAAACTCCAGTCGCCGCGTAGCGCCACCACATCCGGCTCGCTCAACGCAGCCTGTACGTCATCTTTTAGCAAAGTGTTGAACTTATTGGCTTTACAGGTAATGCACCAGTCGGCGGTGACATCAATAAACACCCGTTTATTTTGCGCCAGCGCGTTGCTGATGGCCTGTTCGCTAAGCGGCTGCCAGGCGATGCTTTCCTGCGCCGGTTTGCTAAGCGAAAGACCAAAGTGGGCGGGAAGAAGAGTTGCCAGCCACAGCGCAGAACCCAGCATCATTACCGCCAGCAAACGCCGCACCCGGTTCATCCACGCGCCAGGGCGAGGCAGACGCATCGCAAGGCCGGGCCGCGCCGCAATCAGCAACCAGGGTAAACTCATCCCCAGGCCAAGCGCCATGAAAAGCCCCCAGAGCAGAGGATAAGGAGAGACAAGCGCCACCGCCACGGCGGTTCCGAGGAAAGGAGCGCTGCAAGGCGTGGCCAGCAACGTCGCGAGCGCGCCCTGCCAGAAATGGCCCGCCAGGCCATTACCACCGTGAGTCGCAAGTTTAGTGGTCACAGCAGAAGAAAGACGAAATTCAAACAGGCCGAACAGACTGGCGCTGAAGGCCAGCATTACCAGCGCCATAGCGCCGATGAACCAGGGATTCTGGAACTGAATGCCCCAGCCGAGCGCCTGATTAGTGAGGCGCATGACCGTCATCAGCAGGGCCAGCGCCATAAACGAAGCGATAATCCCGGCCACCGAGGCAAGAAACTGCCGCCGCACAAGGCTCCGATCCTTTTCCTGAACGAGTAAAATAGATCCCAGCTTCATGCCCAGAACAGGCAACACACAAGGCATTATGTTCAGAATGATCCCGCCCACCAGCGCCATTAATACGACCTGCCAGAGCGGAGGCGCATCGTTGTCGGCGGCCTTTGGCGGGGCGCTTCCGACGCTGGCTGTGAACTCCTGAGCAATACCAGCATCTGCAAGCACCAGAGTAACCGTCTTTCCGCGCAGGTCCGGCGCGGCTTCGCCCCAGCCGTCGCTAACCGGCACCGTGGCCTGCAAACTATCGCCATCAACGTTGATAACCGGCTTGCTAAAATCAGCCCCTTCCGGCGGATCGAGGTACAGCTCTGGCTGCTGCCAGCCATCAGCGCGGAAAGCGTTAACAAGCAGTTCCCCCGCGCGCGCGGTCACTTTCAGGGAGTCCGTAAGCCCACGGGCCACCGGCACCCGCCCCATCGCCTGAGCATAGTCATAGGCAAACTGCTCATCCTGATTAGAAGGCGTTATCGAGAAGGGATAATCCGTAAGTAAGCAGACGTTGCTACAGGTAGATAAGGTCAGCACGCCGCTGATAGCGGCAGGCGGCACACCGTCGATCACCATTGGAATGGTCACATCACCGTGGTAGCCCTGCGTCGTCATCCCCGCCACGTCGAAACGCTGCGGCGCAGGCCAGAACCATTTTACTTTCGGCATCTCTCCCTGCCAGGTAATGGCCGGAGCAACGCCGCCCTCACCCGGCGAGCGCCAGTAGGTTTTCCACCCTTCTTCCAGCTTCACATCCAGCAGCAGGCGGATTTCACCGTTACTGGTTTTATCCGCACGCAGGCGCACACTGGCATGATCGTTATCGGCGGAACGCAGCCAGCCCGATTCTGCCGCCCAGGATGCGGGCAGCCATAGCAATAACAAGCAGAGCAGCGCCTGCCTGAAAACAGTAAACATATATTTTCTCCGTAAATGAATTAACTAACCGTTTTTACACAGCAGGTTTGTCATTCACGGAAGACGCAGAAGCGTAGATGTACCCTTAGCGTGGGCGGCGAGACGGCTCGCGGAGGGGAAAACGGCAGGCGCGTGGCGCGCACGGGAGCAAGAAGAGCAAGCAATAAACACAGAGCGAGGATCGCCCCTTCAAACATGACCGGCGGCGAGGCCATCAGAGATTTAGCGCTGAGCTCGCAGGGGGTGACTGACGCATCCGCATCCGTTTGTGATGTATCAGACTGGGCGACAAGCGTGCTGGCAGCAACATTCATTTGCAACGCGTGCAGCCCCGCCATGCGCTGCGCGGTGCAAACCAGCACCACCAGACATGCCAGGCCTAAAAACCACTTTGCCATTTGCTTGCGTTTAAACATGCGTCCCCCGCTTTCCCGAACCGCATATCTTAGCCAGTCGCCATCTTTTGGCAACTAACGCCCTGTAAAGTTATGTCTTTACCTTGTTTGCTTGTTTTATCAGCAAATGAACCACAACCGCTATTTCAGGCTTTGACAAGCCGATCCCGCCTCGCTATTATGCGCCCCGTTCACACGATTCCTCTGTAGTTCAGTCGGTAGAACGGCGGACTG
>DALYUA010000220.1:0-5950 GCA_031993245.1 Buttiauxella sp.
AAATCGCCACCCGCTGGTTTAGCCTGCCAAATCTGTTCTGGCTGCTGCCGGTTCCTGTTCTGGTGCTCCTGTGCAGCGTCTGGTTATGGAAAAGTACAACCTCAAAAACCAGCCTGCACAGCACGCCGTTTGTGCTGACGCTGGTGCTGATGTTCCTCGGTTTTAGCGGCCTGGGTATCAGCATCTGGCCGCATATTATTCCGCCTTCCATTACGCTGTGGCAGGCGGCGGCGCCGCCGCAAAGTCAGGGCTTTATGCTGATTGGCGCGCTGTTTATTATCCCGATAATTCTGGTCTACACCTTCTGGAGCTATTACGTGTTCCGCGGCAAAGTGCAGCACGGCGAGGGCTACCATTGATGAAAATGAAGCAAACAAGCAAGCGCCTGATGTGGATGGTGGTGTTATGGGGCGCCAGCGTGCTGGTGCTGGCTGCGGTGAGCATGGTGTTCCGGCTGCTGATGAATGCCGCAGGCTTAAGGTCCTGACCCAGGCCTGAGGGTGGAAAGCGTTGCGCTTAACCACCCTTTTTTATTACCATCAAACAATCCATCCAGACGGATTGTTATTAATGAAACCTGTACATCCTCGTCCTAAAGCCCCACAACAGCTAAGGCAAACGCTGCTCACCTGCGCGGCAAATATTATTGCTGAGGAAGGCTTAGGCAGCCTGACGCTGGACAAAGTAGTGAAAGGAACCGGCATCAGCAAAGGCGGTTTGCAGCATCACTTTCCCAGCAAAGAAGCGCTGATTAATGCGGTATTTATCGATCTGCAACAGCAGTTTATTGCTGAAATTAACGCAGGTATCGCCTGCGATCCCAATCCCACCGGCCGGGCAACGCGTGCCTGGGTGAACTCCTGCGGCCGTATGATGCCGGATGAAGAACAGGCCATTAATCGGGCGTTGCTTGCGGCAATGTTTGCCGATCCGCACCTGCGCGCCAGCTGGGCGCATTTTATTAATGACTTTCTTCCCCGGGACGAAGCCACACCTGAATTTGCAGAACAGCTGCTGCTTTGTCGGCTCGCGGCAGATGGCCTGTGGTTTGCCACCCTGTGCGGCTATCACAATATCACTACTGAGCAACGCCAGACGCTGCTGGCCCGCTTACTGACACTCACGGAAAATTGAAAATGACCTATATCTGGCTGACGATTGCTATCGTTGCGGAAGTAATTGCTACCACCTCGCTGAAGCTTTCGGAAGGGTTTAGCCGCCTCTGGCCAAGCGTGGCGACCGTTATGTTTTATGCTGTGGCTTTTTATTGCCTGTCGCTGACCATGCGTACTATCCCCACCGGCGTGATTTATGCGATATGGTCCGGGGCAGGAATTGTGTTAATTGGCGCGGTAGGTTGGCTGTTTCTCGGCCAGAAACTGGACTGGCCCGCGCTGGCAGGTATGGCGCTGATTATTCTGGGCGTGCTGGTAATTAACCTTTTCTCAAAATCTGTCGCTCATTAAGCAAACGCTGCCGCCGGCGCGGCAGTTTGCCATCCCGCTGGGTAACGCTTCATCAACCAGTCTGCAACTCTTGCCACTTTTACGCTGCTGACAAATCTTTTGCTCTCTTTTTAAATATCGAATAGTAACTAACCGAAATTATCTATACAGTGAGCACGTCACGTTAATGAGGGGCGGGAAAATGGTTAAAAAAATGCGGGGAAAAGCGGGCACAATTTTGCTGCTGATAAGCGCTGCGCTGTTTTCGGGGCAGAGTACGGCTGAATCACACGGCCATCTGTTTCTGGTCGTCAAAAATGCGGATGTTTTGCTGCGTCACCAGGCCGACAGCGATGAAATCCGCCAGAGCGCAGAGGATTCCGCCGCTGATTTTCGCGAACATCAACAGCACGTGACTGTTCGCAGACCCGGGACATTCCTGGTCTGACTCACCCTGACCGCTCCGGGAAAAGGCCAGGGTGACGGGCAAAGGCTTACTTCTCGCCGAAGTGGATCACCGTACGAATCGATTTTCCTTCATGCATCAAATCAAACGCTTCGTTGATTTGCTCCAGCGGCAGACGGTGCGTGATAAACGGATCCAGATTGATCTTGCCAACCATCGCGTCTTCTACCATGCCCGGAAGCTGAGTGCGCCCTTTCACACCGCCAAATGCGGAACCACGCCACACGCGGCCGGTCACTAACTGGAACGGACGCGTTTTGATTTCCTGACCTGCGCCCGCAACGCCGATGATCACGCTCTCGCCCCAGCCTTTATGGCAGCATTCCAGCGCGGAACGCATAACGTTCACGTTACCGATACATTCAAAGCTGAAGTCCACGCCGCCGTCGGTTATCTCAACAATCACATCCTGAATCGCTCTGTCGTGATCTTTTGGATTGATGCAGTCGGTGGCGCCCATTTCGGTGGCGAGTTTGAATTTCTCCGGGTTGGTGTCGATAGCCAGAATGCGCCCGGCTTTCGCCTGTACCGCGCCCTGGATCACCGCAAGTCCAATGCCGCCAAGGCCAAAGACGGCAACGGTGTCACCTTCTTTCACTTTTGCGGTGTTATGCACCGCACCAATACCGGTGGTGACGCCGCAGCCCAGCAGACAAACTTTATCCAGCGGAGCCTGCGGGTTCACTTTAGCCAGCGAAATTTCCGCAACAACGGTGTATTCACTGAAAGTGCTGGTGCCCATGTAGTGATAAATCGGCTCGCCGTTGTAGGAGAAACGCGTGGTGCCGTCTGGCATCAGCCCCTTGCCCTGCGTGGCGCGCACGGCCTGGCAAAGGTTGGTTTTACCGGATTTACAGAACTTACACTCGCCGCACTCTGCGGTATAGAGAGGAATAACATGATCGCCCGGCTTCAGGCTGGTGACGCCCTCGCCCACTTCTACAACGATACCGCCGCCTTCATGGCCCAGCACCGCGGGGAATACGCCTTCCGGATCGTCCCCGGACAAGGTAAACGCGTCGGTATGGCAAACGCCTGTGTGCGTAATTTTTACCAGCACTTCGCCTTTTTGCGGCGGCGCCACGTCAATTTCTACGATTTCCAGCGGCTTACCAGGGCCGAATGCTACTGCTGCACGTGATTTCATTTTGTTTTTCCGTCGTCAGGTGGGAGTCATTGTTATTTTAGATAAGAGCGAATTAAATGGCCGACTTCTGCCATACGCTGCGCGCGCTGTTCCTCGGACGTGTCGCCCGCGACCAGCTCATCTTTCAGGTGAATTTCTATCATTTCGCTCATCAGGCCATTGGCGGCCCCGCGAACTGCGGCGATTTGTTGCAGAATGGCGATGCAGGGATCGCCATTTTCCAGCGCACGCTCGAGCGCCTCCGTCTGGCCGCGAATACGCCTTACCCGCGTCAGAATGCGTTTTTTATCTTCAGGTGAATGCGGCATAGCGCCTCCGGATATACTATAGGGGGGTATTGTACATTACTTTGGGGATTTTTGATAAAATTGCCATTCCTGTCATTATCAACGCCTTAATCGCCTCAATAAAAAAGCCACCGGCAAACGCCGATGGCTTTTTAAACAGTTTCATTCTGTGCCGTCAGGCCTGGCGGATTTGCTTTACCCAAGGCCTAACCATTTGAAGAAGCCTTTAACGCTATTGGCCTGCCGTCTGTAGTGCGACGCGCACTCTTCAATTACATCCTGCAAGCTCATGTGATGCATCAATTCTGAGCCGGACTCAATGTGCTTTTGCTTAACGACATTGAAGATGCTCACACTAAAGAGATCACCCACTTTCTGTATATCATACCGGTAGGTGATGTCGTTAACGCCGCCAACGTATAACTGGAAGTTTTTCATGATGACTCCGAATGGTTCTGACGAAGCCATACTACACCCGGATTAAGCAGGAATAATGAATATTACAGGGTTTAACAGTCCCAGCTAAGATGCGCACGAATCGCTTTACGATAGGGAGTCTCAAACTCAGCAGGAACTTGTTTTACATAATCCTGCACATGCTTGCGTTTTTCTCCTTCAAGGGAACTGAGATAGTCCAGCGCATCTTCAATACTGGGGATACGTCCTTCAAGTCCATCAAATCGTGGCGGCAAGGCAGTCCAGATTACAGCATCCAGCTTCTTCTGCGCCGCCCAACCGGCAAGCACCCCTGTCGGTTTATTTTTGAGAATTAATAAACCCACGCCATCCTCACGGGATGCGGGGATCTGCTCACGCTCACGTAGCGATGAAATGGCTTGCTGGATAGCATCTGTATCCAGTAAGGCCCAGTAAACCTGAACGAGCGGAGCGTTCATACAAACAGCCGTAGCGAGTTCGCCGCCATCTCCCACGCGGGAAAATTCAACTGGCATAGCAGGACCATCCGGTCGCCACCCGCTTGCCAGCGGCAATTTCCCCGGCTTCCATATTAAAGAACCCCAACCGAGACATGCAATTTTCAATTTTTCATCTCCTTAATCCGATCTTTTTCCCCGGCATCATGCGCAGCAAGGTATTGTCCTTCCATACGTAATGGTGGAACAGCGCGGCAAAAGCATGGATGCCGATAACAAAATAGCCCGTGTTGGCAATCAGCTCGTGGATCTCTTTTACCGTAAACTGCCTCTCCTCATCCAGTTCCGGGGCATGCGGCATGGGTATGCCGAGTACCGACCAGTCGCTGCCTTTATAGTAAACGGTCAGGAACCCCATCACCGGCAGCACGATATACATCAAGTAAATAATGGCATGCACCAGATGAGACATGCCAATTATCGCCGGATGCGGCTTTGGCGTAATGGCCGGAGCGCGATATTTAATCCGTACCAGCAGGCGCGCAACCATCAATACCAGCACGCTCAGCCCGCAGGTAACATGAATGGCGTTAATTGTTGGCCGATAGCTGCGCGGGAAAAAGCCCTTCAGCTCCATGGCGCAATAGGCCCCCACAATTAAAAGAAAAACCAGCCAGTGAAGCGTTATCTGTAACCCGGTGTATTTGCTACGCATTAAAGGATCCTGCCTGTGAAGACGATGTCACCAGGATAACGGTAAATTCTTAGAAAATCATTAACGTCGGGACAAATTCACTCGCATTCTGGCAATGGTGACCCGGTTGGCGGCTCCTTCATTAATGGACTATCACTAGTGATGATTATGGATTTTGCTACTTCCAACTGTAAATAATGGGGTACTCGTCATGAAAAAAATTGGCATTAACGGCTTTGGTCGTATTGGACGTCTGGTGCTGCGCCGGGTTCTGGAAACCAAAAGCGATGTGGATATCGTCGCGATAAACGATCTCACCTCCCCGAAAGTGCTGGCCTACCTGCTCAAGCATGACTCAAGCTACCGCAATTTCGACGGCACGGTGGATTACACTGAAGATGCGCTGGTAGTAAATGGTAAGAAGATCGCGGTGTATGCGGAAAAAGACGCGAAAAATATTCCCTGGGGAAAAGACGGCGTTGAAATTGTGATTGAGTGCACCGGTTTCTATACCTCCGAAGAGAAAGCCAGCGCGCATCTGGAAGCGGGTGCGAAGAAAGTGCTGATTTCCGCGCCTGCGGGCGATATGAAAACCATCGTCTTTAACGTCAACTGCAACACCATCACGCCGGAAGATAAAATCCTGTCCGTTGCTTCCTGCACCACTAACTGCCTCGCGCCTATGGCGAAAGCCCTGCACGATAATTTCGGCATTAAGCTCGGTACTATGACGACCATTCATGCCTATACGGGTACGCAGTCGCTGGTTGATGGCCCGCGTGGGAAAGATCTGCGGGCTTCACGCGCCGCCGCGCAGAACATTATTCCTCACACAACGGGTGCCGCAAAAGCTATCGGGCTGGTGATCCCGGAACTACAGGGCAAGCTGAAAGGCCACGCCCAGCGCGTGCCGACGCTGACCGGCTCGGTTACTGAACTGGTATCTATTCTTGAGAAAAAAGTAACGGTGGATGAGATTAACGCCGCGCTGAAAAAAGCCACGGAAGGAAATGAATCGTTCGGCTATACCGATGAA
>DALYUA010000221.1:0-5928 GCA_031993245.1 Buttiauxella sp.
CGACGCTGGCCGTTGAAGTGGCGCACCGTTGCAACCTGACGCTGGTAGGTTTTAGCCGCCCGGGTCGCGCGACTGTCTATACGCATCCGGGGCGCTTGCTTGGATAAATGAATCAGCTTTCTCGTAAAACCAGCGCCATCTCTTTGCGAGTGTAAACAATGTGGTTATCGGGAATGTCTTTATTAATAAATGACATCGCCCCGATAGTGACGTTTGAACCAATAGTGATATCACCGATAAGGCAGCTTCCCGCTCCCACGTTTACGTTGTCCCCAATCACGGTTTTTCCGCCATCCCCACGGTTTCGCTGACCGATGGTAATGTTCTGACGCAGGACAACATTCTTCCCGATAATACAGTCCGGGCGAATAACCAGCCCGGGAAAATGCCTGATTTCCAGCCCTTCGCCAATGGTTGCCTGTGGTGAAATATCTATCGCGTACTGTCGATTCAGCTTTATTAACTTTTTCTTCGCGTAATGGCTCATGAATCCCTCTTTGGTTTTAAAGAGATATCCCCAGATTCTGAACCAGAAATAAAAACGGCGATCGGGGCATTTCCATACCCGGTGAAGCGTGCGCGCCCAGGAGAAAGGGCGATCGTTTTTCAGAACTTCTTTTTGCAGGCATTTTTGAAGTTGAAGATACATAACCAGCGCCATCCTGGAGAGAAAAGCCGAAGTTTACAGCAAAGTGGTTAGGCCGAGAAATAATGGCTCATGTAAAGACGGCAACGCATCGCTCCACCATCTGAACGGAAATAATTGCTCTTAATCCTCATCATTTTAGCCAATCCGTCTCTATTTTTTTCTTCTTCTGCCGATAACTTATACAAGGTACCCGTAAAGGGGCGACATAACCCGCCGGGTTATCATTCGAGGTTAAAATGGATAGTTTTCAAAAAGATATCGATGAGAGGTCTAACCTCGCGTTGTCCAACAAGTTTGAACTGTTGTTGTTCCGGTTAGGGAAAGGGCAGCACGCCGATAAGTCTGAGCTGTACGGCATTAACGTCTTTAAGCTGCGCGAAATCATGCCGATGCCGAAAATCAATCGTGCGGCGGGCATGGAGTCACCCCTGCTGGGTATGGCGAATATTCGTGACCAGATTATCCCGATCATCGACCTGCCAGCGGTTACCGGCTGCACCCCTGAAACGGGCCTGAACCTTTTATTGATAACCGAATACGCCCGCAGCACGCAGGCTTTTGCGGTGGAATCGGTAGAAAATATTATTCGTCTGGACTGGAGCCAGGTTCACGCTGCTGAAGCGGGCGTCAACAGCCGTAACATCACCAGCATCGCCTCGCTGGACAGCGACGAATATAAAGGTGAGCTGGCGCTGGTGCTCGACGTCGAGCAGATCCTCTACGATATTATTCCTGCCGGGCGCGATGTAGATATCACAGCCATCGAAGAGAAAACTTATACCCTGAAACCGGGGGCGGTGGCGATTGTTGCGGAGGATTCAAAAGTCGCCCGCCTGATGCTGGAGCAAGGCCTGAAAGGTATGGGTATCCCGGCGATTATGCATTCGACAGGGCTTGAGGCCTGGGAGAAAATCAAGGTTATTGCCGCAGAAGCCAAAGCCGTAGACCAGCCCATCACCGATCGCATCGGTATGGTGTTAACCGATATTGAAATGCCGGAAATGGATGGTTTTACCCTGACGCGTAATATCAAAACCGACGCGGCGCTCAAGCAGATCCCGGTGGTGATTCACTCGTCGCTGTCGGGTAGCGCGAACGAAGATCACGTGCGTAAAGTGGGGGCGAACGGCTACGTGGCGAAATTTGATGTGAAGGAGCTTTCGGCGGTGATTCATAAAGCGCTGGAGGATGCTGCGCTTAATTAAATGCCAAACAATAGCGGGAGACGTTACGGCTTCCGCTATTATTTAGCGGCGGATCATATATCCAAAACCCTTAATTCCTGATAAAGAAAAGATATAAAGTTGAGGCGACAGACACACTCCGAATACTCTGTCGATTACCGTTTTTAAACTGCTTTTTTTGTTTTTACCGGGTAGTAAAACTCGCTTCCAGACGCATCTTCATTTGATTATTTACAGCCAACTCAAACTCGACCACGCTTTAACTGTCGTCGGAAAGGCGGTATCAAATCAGCTTGTAACAATATGCGCAGAAAAAGCGGACAGCGTTCTGCTGCCCGCCAGACATTTTACTCCAGATAAAACACTTCTTTCAGCTCCGCGCTCACCGGGCTGTTATCCGGGTTAGCCGGCATAATATCGCGCATATGTTTCCACCAGCGCTGGCAGATTTCCGTTTGCGCCACCGCGTCCCACCGGGCTTCGGATTCAATCTCTACCGTGGCAAAAAGCAGATGGCGTTTAGCGTCGAGGTAAATAGCATAGTGATGGGCACCGTGCTGCTTAAGTACCGCCTCCAGCTCCGGCCAGATTGGCGTATGGCGGCGCTGATATTCTTCGTGAGCATCAGGGTTTACCTGCATTACAAAAGCTTTGCGGATCATAACGCCTCCAGATAAAGCTCGCGTACTTCTTCGCGGGTTGCGGTGCGCGGATTACACGGTGCGCAAGGGTCGGCGAGGGCTTTATCCAGCCAGCCTTCGATATCTGACGTTTTCACGCCAAGCTGACTGAAGCCTGCCGGGATACCGACGCGGGCCGATAACGAACGGATCGCTGCGATCGCTTTCAGGCTGGCCCGATCTTCGCTCATGCCCTGAATATTCACGCCCATAGCCTCTGCCACTTTGGCAAAACGCGCCACGGCCTGCGGCCGGTTAAAAGCTTCGATAACCGGCAGCAGAATGGCATTGCACACGCCGTGCGGCAGGTTGTGCGTTGCGCCCGGCTGGTGCGCCAGGGCGTGAACCAGGCCTAAGCCCGCGCTGTTGAACGCCATGCCCGCCAGATACTGCCCGTAGGCCATCATTTCACGTGCTTCGAGATTATGTCCGTTATCCACCGCTTTCGGCAGCCACTGGCTAATCAGGCGGATTGCCTCCAGCGCGTTGGCGTCGGTCAGCGGATGCGCACCCACGGAAACATAGGCTTCGATGGCGTGGGTTAGCGCGTCCATGCCCGTTGCCGCCGTCACGCTCGCCGGAATGTCGAGCATCACGCTTGCATCGTCTACGGCGATATCCGGGATGAGGTTTGCATCGATAATTACCTTTTTGACCTGGCGCTGCGAGTCAATAATCACGGCGTTGCTGGTCATTTCCGCCGCGGTGCCTGCCGTGGTGTTAATCGCCACCAGTGGAACGCCCGCGTTTACGACTTTGCCCACGCCAGAATAGGCGGTTGACGGGCCGGGGTTGGCGGTGAGGATTTTAACCGCTTTAGCAGTATCAATCGGGCTGCCGCCACCGAAGGCGATAATGAAGTCACACTCTGCCGCCTGATACGCCGCAAAACCTTCCTGCACCAGCTCCTCGGTCGGGTTCGGGAAGACTTTATCAAACAGCTCATACGACAGTTGATGCTTATCCAGGGCGGTAAACAGGCTGTCCAGCAGGCCCATTTTTACCAGTTGCCCGTCGGTGACGATCAGCGCTTTGCCCCAGTTTTTCCCGGCGATCAGCTTAACCATATCGCCGATTGCTCCCGCGCCATGAAGGCTGATTTTTGGTAAGGCCAACATAAAGCTCATTGCTATTCTCCTTAATATTGCTGTTTCGAATGCTTTTTGACTTCCCGTCTCCCCTCTTCCTCAGGAGAAGGGGAAAGATCAACCTTTGCGTTGCAAAATCCGGCGCGTAATAATCGGCAGTGAAATCACGGTAATCAGCATCAGACCGACGATAATCGACATCACGATGCCCGGCACGTTCAGCAGGCTCAGGCCAAACGTCACCAGCCCCATCAGGAACGCGGCGATAATCACGCCGGTCATGCTGCCGGAACCGCCAAGGATATTTACGCCGCCCAGCACCGCCATGGTGACAACGCTCAGCTCCCAGCCCATGGCAATTGTCGGCCGCGTGCTGCCTAAGCGCGAAGTCAACAGTACCGCCGCAAGCCCGGCCATAACGCCGACCAGCACAAACAAAATCATGTTATGGCGCTTCACGTTGATGCCGGAATACCATGCGCCGGTCGGGTTGTTGCCGATGGCGTAGGTGCGGCGGCCAAAGTTGGTTTTGTGCAGCAGAAAGGCGAATACGCCCGCCAGCACGATAAACAGCGCAAACTCGAACGACAGCGCGCCCCACACGTAGCCCTGGCCGAACCAGGCAAAGCTCTCAGGCCAGGTGTTAAGCGCCTTATCGCCAAGCAGGATGTAGGTTATGCCGCGATACAGGCTCATGGTGCCGATGGTGATGACGATGGATGAGAGGTTAAAGCGTGTCACCAGCCAGCCGTTGAACAACCCGCACAGCAGGCCCACCCCAAGCCCCACGCAAACCAGCAGCGGCGTATCGATGCCCGCCTGGGCGCAGAAGCCCATTACCGTTGAGCTGAGCGCGATGGTTGAGGCGACGGAAAGATCGATTTCCCTGGCGATAATCAGCATCGCCATCGGCAGCACGATGATCGCTTTCTCGGTAAAGTTGAACGTGGCGTCCGACAGGTTCCAGAGATTGAGGAAGTAGGGTGAAGCCAGCGCGTTGGCGACAAATACCGCAAGCGTCACCGCGAGCAGGAAACTTTCCCAGCACAGCAGGCGCTTAAACAGCGGCTCCGGTTGGGCCATGGCGGGCCTTTGCTCAGAGATCAGCGACTTATTCATGGTTTCACCGCTTCTTTTTGTACAGAAAGCGCTGTATCGCGCAGTATTAGCCGCCCTTTGCGTTTATTGCCGCGTTCGTTCAGCAGCACGGCGATGACAATCACGGCGCCGGAAATAGCCATCTGCCAGAACGGCGAGACGCCAATCACCGGCAGCGCGTTGTTAATCACGCCGAGGAACAGCGCGCCCAACAAACAGCCCAGCACGCGGCCAATGCCGCCCATGGTGCTTATCCCGCCAATTACGCATGCTGCGACGATTTGCAGTTCAAAACCGTTAGCCACGTCCACATAGGCAACGGCAAAACGCGAAATCCACAGATAGCCGCAGAACCCTGCCAGCGCGCCGCTCAGGCAGAAGCTGATGAACTGCATTTTCCCGGCGTTGATGCCCGTGTAATAGGCGGCCGTCGCGTTTCCGCCTGCGGTGTACATGGCGCGTCCGGTGCGGCTGTAGCGCAGGAAATAACCCACAAGCAGCAGGGCTGCAACGGCGCACCAGCTTAACAGCGGCATGCCCAGCAGGGAGGTGCGGGGCAGCGCAAGGAAATCACCGCTCATCTGGTGGGCGTTGATCCAGCCGCCGTTTGAGAGCAGAAAGATAATGCCGCGGTAGATGCTCATAGTGCCAAGCGTCACCACAATTGCCGGAATGCCGAGCTTCCAGACCAGCAGCCCGTTAATAATGCCCATCAGCAGGCCGAGCAGGGTGGCGATAACCAGCAAAATGCCGACGGAAATTTCCGGATGATGAAAGTTAAGCAGGGCGACAATCATTCCGGTCAGCGCAAGGTTAGCCGCCATCGAAAGGTCGATGCCTTTGGTCAGCAGCACCATCATCTGGCCGAGCGCCAGAATGATAAGGATGGAGGTATCGTTAAAAATCTCCACCAGGTTGCCCGGCGCCAGAAACGAAGGCACCCGGCTACCGATGGCCAGCACCATCAACAAAATAACCCCGGCGAGCAGGGCTTCACGGTGTTTAAGCAATCTTTGTAACATTATGCCGCCTCCTCGCCCGCGCCGCTGGCGGCGCTGACAATCATCTCCGCGCTGGCTTCTCCAGCGTTGTATTCCGCCACTATCAGCCCCTCATGCATGACGATGATTCTGTCGGCCATGCCCATGACTTCCGGCAGCTCTGACGACACCATAATTACCGCCAGCCCCTGGCTCACCAGCTCGGACATAAACTGATGCACCGCAGCC
>DALYUA010000222.1:0-2557 GCA_031993245.1 Buttiauxella sp.
GGAGTTACCGGCCACCAGCATCGTGCAGGAAAAAGCTAAGCGCGTGCTGGCGCTAAAGGTTGACCCGGAAACCCCTGAATCCTTCATGCTGCGCCCGAAACGCCGCCGCTGGACAAGCGAGAAATACACACGCTGGGTAAAGCAGCAGACGTGCGCATGCTGCGGCCAACCGGCAGACGACCCGCATCATATAACCGGACTCGGCCTGGGCGGTATGGCGACAAAAGCGCATGACTTATTCGTGATCCCTTTGTGCAGAAAGCATCACGATGAGTTACACGCGGACACCGCAGCATTTGAACAAAAATACGGCACGCAGCCAGAGCTGCTGCTGAAGACATTAGATCGTGCGCTTGCTATTGGCGTGCTGGCGTAAGTGGAGTGGAGACCGCTATGAAACTTGAAGCATCATTAAAGCATTTCAGTCCGCAGGGTCTGGCTATCACGAACAGAACGGGAGACAACAATAATGCGTGATATGTACGAAGTATTAGACCGCTGGGGCGCCTGGGCAGCTTGTGAAAATAGTGGCGTTGACTGGCAACCGATTGCAGCTGGCTTCAAGGGGTTAATCCCGCACGGTAAAAAATCACGTCTTCAGTGTGATGATGATGAAGGTATCATGATTGATGGTTGCGTAGCGCGCCTGAGAAAATATAAGCCAGAAGAGTATGAGCTTGTCATGGCTCACTTCGTAATAGGTATCTCGTTGCGGGCGATCGCGAAGAAGCGGAAGTGTTCTGATGGGACCATCAGGAAGGATTTGCAAACGGCATTAGGATTTGTTGAAGGTGTGATTTCAATAATCTATTGATTATAAAGATAAAAAATAGGCCACCTCATAGGCGGCCTATTTTCATATTGGTTGTGAGCGCTTAATGAGCTGGGTAAAAAAGTTATTTTCATCATCACTTTTCACTTTGCCTTTAACCTTTTGATTTTGCGAAAAAAAATCTTTCAAGGTTCTCGGTTGCGAGCGCTGGTACGATTGTTTAAGTGTCATAAGTCTCTCCTTTATTCTTAAGACCGAATGAAAAAGTGATGGTTCATGTCTTTTTCAAAGTAGTGTTTACGCTTAACCCAGATAAAACCGTCGGCTTTAGAAATGATTGCTACGTCTATCGGACCACCGACAGTCTCTGAGTCATCAGAAACTTTTCGTTTAAATGCTGTAAGGTTCACCAACGATTCGGCCATGTAGGCTAAATCTTGCTTGGGCAAGAACTTGATCATATCCACCACTTTTTTTACGTAGTTGTGATGGACAAAGCTGCCAATGCGGTCGTTGCATTCTGCAACTGTGTTCTGTACCACACCTATTATAGCTTCTTGCGCTTCAGCGAGTTTATCATTTGGTATCATTCTTTGAATGACGTCGTCAATCCCATCCAAAAGATTGTCTATTGAGTCTTCGTATTCTTTATGGAAAGCCGTTATCAGATTACTGCTAACTCCCTGCATGAAAGCGCCGACTTCTTCTTCTTGAGCGAAGGGAGTAACACCACAGTCCCCACCCGAAGAGCATTTGCCTTTATTGGTGCTTTTTCTAATTTTGTCGTTGAAGAAGCCGCAAACATCATATGAAAGTACTTTAGGGTAAAAGTCATCTTCACCATAACCCGCGATCACGATACCTGTAATGTTACCGATGTCACTTTTTTTGCAAATCATAGCTGCAAAAACATCACAAATCGCATGCAGCAAGGGTTGTGGGATATCTTCAGTAGGAATCGAACTAAATTTTTCTGCAACAATGCGAACTGTTACTTCCTTACAGAACTCACGCGCCCCGTCCATGTCATCACCGGAAAATCCGTCGAGAAATTCTGTGTCCGATAGGTGCTCTAAGAGCTCCAGGCAGTATTCCTGTAGTTCTTCAAAAAATACACTGTGGTCAAGCGGATTCCAGTAATTGTCAGGCTTGGAAGCGGCGAAAGATTCAAAAAATAAATTGAAAACATCTTCGCTTAAGAACTGATAAAGGTGGCCTTCACGCATGCCGGCGGTAACAATTGGGAAGGAGGCTTCAAGAAACTTAAAGAAGTCATCAGCATACCCTTCGAGGTTTGGAAAGTGCGTTGAACCCAACTGTTTCCTGTATGCTTTGATAACGAGCTCCCACGGCGCCGAACACAAATCGCCACTTCCATACACCATTACCCCAACAGGATGATGCTTGGTTAAGGCAAAGAGTTTTTCAGCTCCATTATAAATTTTATGTTTGCCGCCTCCAGAAATTGTCACGGCTGAATCTGCAGCCAAGGCTACGGCGGATTTGTTAAATACAGCTATTTCAGCAGTCATTATTCATTTCTTTGCATTGAGGATATTCTGAAAATTAAAATACAAAAATTCTAACGCGTACGCAAAAGTTATCGTAATCTGATAAGAGTGGTCACAACGACACAGCACTTATCAAATCAGAAACCTCGCTCCGGCGGGGTTTTGTCGTTTTTGGAGGTATGCCATGTAGCAACCAAAACGGACAGAACGAAACTGGATGTCTGATTGATTTCGGGCAGCGTGACGACGGCGTTAATACGGTCGGGTTCCCACG
>DALYUA010000222.1:2567-4110 GCA_031993245.1 Buttiauxella sp.
GTAGTGAGGGAAAGGCGGCGTGAAGCATCACTGAGTTTGGACTGGCGACCCATTAGCGCATAAGCGAGCCATAAAAGATGAAACCGGCAACCCCGGCGCGGCCACGGCGAGATGTGGCAAGAACTTCTGAGCCCTGGCAACCGTCGGGGCTTTTTTATTCCCCTCATGTTGAGAGGATGCACAGCAATAGAGGGGGCTAAATGTCCGAACCAGTATCCGGAACAGTGGCAGCGACCGGTGCGCTAACCGGGGCCAGCCTGTATGGATTTTTGTCAGGCACAGATTACGGCGTCGTATTCGGCGCATTCGCTGGTGCTGTGTTCTATGTCGCCACGGCAGCGGATTTAACGCTTATCCGGCGCGCTGCTTATTTCATCGTTTCTTACATCGCAGGCGTGTACGGCGCCGGGCTGGTGGGCTCAAAGCTTGCCGGGCTGGTGCACTACAGCGACAAACCGCTTGATGCCCTCGGCGCCGTAATCCTCTCTGCGCTGACGATAAAAATCCTTACTTTCGTCAGCCAGCAGGACCCCGCGATGTGGTTCCAGCGATGGAGAGGAGGAACAGATGGTAATAAGTGATCCGCTGGTACTGACTAACGTAGCGACGTGCTCAGCCATTGTGCTGCGCCTGATGCTGTTCCGCAAGCCTGGTGCGACGCATCGCTGGTGGGCATCGTGGCTGGCATACCTAATTATCCTTGCGTATGCCTCTGTACCGTTCCGCTACTTCTTCGACTTCTACGTCCATGTGCACTGGGCGTCGGTAATTATCAACTTAATCATCTGCGCTGCTGTATTCCGTGCACGCGGCAATGTCGCGCGGCTGTTCCAGGTACTGAGGCCGGAATGAACCAACAACAATTTCAGAAGGCGGCTGGGTTAAGCGCCGGGTTAGCTGCGCGCTGGTTTCCACACATTGACGCAGCGATGAAAGAATTCGGCATTACCGCACCAGCAGACAAGGCGATGTTTATCGCGCAGGCAGGGCATGAGTCGGACGGCTTCACCGCTGTGGTGGAGAACCTGAATTACACCCCTGCTGCGCTGGTGGCTACATTCGGTAAACGCATCACTCAACAGCAGGCCAGTGCCCTCGGCAGGACAGCAGGGCACCCGGCACGACAGGATGCTATAGCGAACCTCGTCTACTCCAACCGGCTCGGCAATAAAGCAGCCAGCGATGGCTGGAAGTTTCGAGGGCGTGGACTGATTCAGGTTACCGGCCTGGCAAATTACCGGGACTGCGGCGCGGCACTGAAACTTGACCTGGTAACATCACCGGAACTGCTCGAGCAGGAACTACACGCGGCCCGTTCGGCGGCATGGTTCTACACCTCGAAAGGGTGCATGGCCTACGCCGACATTAATCGTGTCACGCGCATCATCAACGGCGGCCTGAATGGCATTGATGACCGTAAGGCCCGTTACAACAAAGCGCGGGCGGCGCTGCTGGTATGAAACTGCGCTACCAGCTCCTGATTGCGGTATTCGTCGCCAGCCTGGCTGGTGGCCTTGTCTGGGTTGCTATGCATTACCACGGC
>DALYUA010000222.1:4120-5917 GCA_031993245.1 Buttiauxella sp.
GGATGAAGAGCAGCGCGCCGATGCAGCAGAGCAAAGCCTGGGGCTGGCGAACGCCACTATTACTGACATGCAGACGCGCCAGCGCGACGTGGCCGCGCTCGATGCGAAATACACAAAGGAACTTGCTGATGCCAAAGCGTCTATTGACCAGCTTGAACGCGATGTTGCTACTGGCCGTAAGCGGCTGCAAATCGCCGCCACCTGCAAGCCAGTGTCCGGAACCTCCGGCACCGCCGGCGTGGATGATGCTACCGGCGCCGAACTTACTGACGCCGCTGAGCGGGATTATTTCCGTCTCAGAGAGAGAATCGAAACCAGCAGCAAAATGATTGCTGGCCTGCAGGGCTACCTCAGGCAGCAGTGCCATAAACCATCCGAAAGGAAATCGAAATGATTGCAACCATCGGAACAATACTGGTCTGGGCGCTTATCGTTATTGGCGCAATCGCAGGGCTCGGCTTCGCCTTCATTGGCTTCATGTTTTTCGTTAACTGGCCGAAGTGACGCCGACTGCTAAGGCATTACAGCAAATTCTACTGATCGTTTGATATAAGCTTTCTTTATGTCTTTCCTTGATTACTACGAAAAGACACTTATGCTTATTAAATGTTTCACAAAGCACAAATCGATTCCCTGGTGTTGTTAAACTTCGCCGCCCTCGCTGGGCGGTTTTTTATTGGCCTCATAACAGGCGTCATTGGGCATCAGTAATAGCTTTTGTATTTTGCGTGTCGTGATGAGACTGTTTTTGCTCCAATCAAGAGGGTTTGCTCAAATGGATACAGTAAGCGAACGGGCATTCAGGGATGTGGTTGACTCAATCACAAAGGCAAGAAATGGTGATTACTCAACAGCGATGTCGGTAGTAGCCGATCGTTGGATAAAAGAGTATGAGTCCGGGCTGCCGCGACTGACTAAGCAGCAATATGAAATATTAAAATCCTTAATCTGACCGCCTACAGGCGGTTTTCATTGCCTCACACCGAGCCACTGGCACCCGCTGGTGGCTTTTTTATGCGCATCGCACGCGCAACTCAGAGAGTCTTTCAGCAGTGAGCCTGGGCAAACCGTTACCTCTCGGGCGGTATTGCCGTGCGACAGGCTCACGTCTAAAAGGAAATAAATATGCAACTCGGCAAGCGTAGCAGGAATGGCGACAGAACCTTTATGCGTACTAACGAGATGATCGTGGTGAACAAACGCGGAAAGGTTCGGGTGGTAATGGGCATAGGTCCCGCTGAAAAGAAAAGCCTTCGTACCGGCACCCCTTCAACTTTTAACCAACTGGGTAAAGCGTAATGAAACCAGTCCAGCTTAAAGACGTCATGAGCAGTCTGCGCGTTGTCGTTACTGACTGTGGTTACGAACTGCATAACGCAGCGGGCATGGCTAAGTATGACGGGTGGGGCGAACGCCGTGAAGTGACCGGCATTCCTGAATACTTCCCGCTCAGATTGTCTATAGATGGGAAAGAGAAAGCGTCGCCTACTCCGGTTAGAAATAGTGCCAACACTGTGCATCAGGAGCTGGATAAAATTTCGAAGACCATTAATGATGATATTAAGTGTCCGGCAAGCGGCGGGTATGTCTATTACCCTGCGCAAATGCTCCTGATGGATGAAACTTTTCTCAACGATGCTTTTATTGATCCTGGCTCTATCCGCTCGGCCAAAATTAATGGCTCCATTGACAGCACCTACCAGGTGAAAGTTGAAACTGATGCTAACGGCAAGGGGTATGCGGCTGGCATGGGTTTTACCGGAGGGGATTCAATTTTTAAGGCAAAGCTATCTGACG
>DALYUA010000223.1:0-5911 GCA_031993245.1 Buttiauxella sp.
TATGTAAGGCGCTACGGAAAGAGATGGCGTCCGGGAGATGGTATTTTGGTACCAGCCGCTTGATATACTTAACGACGAAGTTAACCACCGTCCCTTTCGCCGCCGAGAGCTGATCGCCCATGCGGGTCAGAATGACATGCTTAACCTGGGTTTTATCGACGACTTTCTCAAGGGTGTGGGCAAAGTTGGAGACAATTACGATAGCGCTTGCGCCGCTGTCGTTGAGCTGATGCTCAAGCTCGCGCGGAGTGTAGAGCGGGTTGACGTTAACCACCACCATTCCCGCGCGTAAAATACCGAACAGCGCTACCGGGTACTGCAGCAGGTTAGGCATCATCAGCGCCACGCGGTCGCCTTTTTGCAGGCCAAGCCCCTGTTGCAGATAAGCCGCAAAAGCACGACTGCGCTCTTCAAGCTTACGGAAAGTCATTACTTCACCCATGTTCACAAACGCGGGCTGGTCCGCATAGCGTGTTGTCGCCTGCTCAAACATATCAACCAGGGATTGATAACGATCGGGATTAATCTCAGCCGCAACGTCGGCCGGGTAGCGGTTAAGCCAAACCTTCTTCAAGGATTCACCTCTGAATTTATTATTTTCCGTCATCACAACCCCAATTAACATACACGCTGTTAACATAATATTAACTCAGCGTACCAGTTTATTAATTCGCCTCATTTAAGGTTGCGAAGCGCATCACTAAATTTTTTTATTCCGTCCTGGAAATAAATAAACAGCGGACCGGCCGCTGTTTAAAATTAAATTTAAAACAATAACTTACTCGGTTACGATGGTCTGTACCTGTGCCGGACCTGGATTATACCAGCCGGCTCCGCCCCACATGCCATAATGGCCGCGGTACGGGTAAGGGCCGCCCCAGAACCAGGGATCGATGGGCTGCGGCGGCATGACAACCTGCTGCGTGACATGCCAGCGTTTATAGCCGTTGGCCTGCATTAGCATAAATTTATATGGCGTTTCGCCAACTTTGCCTTCCACTGCGCCGGTAATCGGCCCGACAACGGTTACCAGTTGCCCCCGGAAATCGACGGGGTCAAGAAAACCGTTCACATCGGCATAAATACGCCCTTTCGAAGGCTCCCCCAGCTGTGGACGAGCGCCTTCATCCAGACTCACCGTAGCGATTTCCAGACGGGTTTTACCTTGCTGATTGTCGATATTGACCACCCGCCCACCAAAGCGCGCCTCCTGGCCAACGTATAGCTCAGGCGCGCTCATCACCTGAACCAGATTCTGCTGAGGCGTGGCGCTGGTGCCTTTGATGGCATCCGGCACCGTCACACAGCCGCTCAGCAACAGCGTGGCGACAGTAGCCAATAAACCGCCGTACTTTTTGACATTAAAACCTGCCATAGCCCTCTCCTTATACCGCGTTACGCGCCCCGGTAACGCTGAGTATCATTCTTTGCCGGGAAGTTTCTTCCATGTTACTTCGTTGCGCAGATAGACCGGCTCCGCATGTTCAACAGCCACGGTGCGTTTTGCATTAAATGCCTGAATTGCCAGCGGCAACATGTCTTCGGCTGCGGGAAGGGTAATCTGCCCATCACGCACAACCACGCTGCTGTTGTTTGCCATCTCAGGCCATGCCTGCCAGCCGGTGCCGACTGTAGCCCAGTCGCCGTCGAGCTGCTTCAACCGTTCGGCAACCGCCTCCGGCTTTAATACCGCTTCGGTTTCTTCGCCGCGCCACACGCCCTGCTCGTCACGCTGGTATTCAGCCCAGTAGACTTCGCCCATGCGTGCATCAATCGCGGCCAGCACGCGCGTTGCGCCAGTCAGTCGCCAGGCGCCCTGCGCCATCGTCGCAAGCGTTGAAACGCCAATCATCGGCAGTTCGGCGCCCAGAGCCAACCCCTGCGCAATACCAATGCCAATACGCACGCCGGTGAAACTCCCCGGCCCACGCCCGTAAGCGAGTGCGTTAAGTTCAGACAGGGAAAGACCGCCCTGGTTCAGGATGTCCCGCACCAGAGGCAAAATACGTTGGGTATGTTCGCGCGGGCAGAGTTCGAAATGGGCACAGGCTGTGCCGTCGTTATACAGGGCAACCGAACAGGCTTCTGTCGCGGTATCGATGGCTAAAATTCGCATGGACTTGCCAACCTCTGGCAGGAGTTTATGGTCAAAAATCGGCGCGCATCATACCATAGCCTGGCACAAATTACTGCGCCGGAGGGGAGTTAAGAAACTCGACTGCCCGATTAATGTCCCGCGTACGCGGCGTTGGCGGCAGACTATTCAGGAATACGGCGCCATAAGGACGCATCACCAGACGGTTATCACAGATAACCAGCACGCCCCGGTCGTCCACGTCGCGAATCAGGCGGCCAACGCCCTGTTTTAGCGTGATAACCGCATCGGGAAGCTGCACGTCATCAAACGGCTCTCCGCCGCGAATGCGGCAGTCCTCCATGCGTGCTTTAAGCAGCGGGTCATCCGGAGAGGTAAACGGCAGCTTGTCGATAATCACCAGCGACAGCGCATCGCCGCGTACATCCACCCCTTCCCAGAAACTGCTGGTTGCCACCAGCAATGCGTTCCCGGCGCTGACAAACTGCTCCAGCAACTGGCCCTTGCTGGTTTCCCCCTGCAATAAAACAGGCAGCGTCATGTTGGCTCTGAACTGCTCGGCCAGTTCACGCATCATTGAATGCGAGGTGCAGAGCATAAAGCAGCGACCATTGTTGGCTTCAATCAGCGGCTGGAGCATTTTTGCTAAATGGCGGGCGGCATGAGGCTGATTGGGCACAGGCAAACCGCGCGGCACGCATAAAAGCGCCTGGGTGGCGTAATCAAACGGGCTTGCCAGCAGCAGCGTTTCCGCATTGTCGATGCCTAAGCGATCGGTAAAGTGGCTAAGCCTATCGTTCACCGAAAGCGTTGCCGAGGTAAAAATCCACGTCCCGGCTTTCTGGGCGATCACCTCTTTGAACTTATCGGCCACGGAAAGCGGCGTTAACGCAAGCGTGAAATGACGCGAGTTGCACTCATACCAGTAGCTATAGCCCGGCTGGTCAACGTCTTTCAGGCGTTTGATACGGCTGCGGTAAATTACCGCTCGCTCAAATGCGGCATCCAGCAGCGCTGAACGACCAAGCGAAAGCTTCGCCACGTCGTAACAAAGCTCCAGCGCATCATCGAGCAGTAACAAAGCGCGCTGGATGGCTGGCTGAGCGAGCAGTTCGCGCAGGTTGCCGCGATACCCCGGATCGCCAAGCTGCAGGTGGAAATCCTGCGTGCTTTGCGCCAGACGATCGGCGCTTTTCTGCAGCTGCCGGGCGTCGCGCACCTCGGTGCGATAGGCAATAGAAATATCTTTCGCCAGATCCATTAACTGTCGGCTGGAGACCGACTGGCCGAAATACTGGCTGGCGATATCCGGGATCTGATGCGCTTCATCGAAGATCATCACTTCGGCTTCCGGGATCAGCTCCGCAAAACCGCTCTCTTTAACCACCATATCGGCAAGAAACAGGTGATGGTTAACCACCACCACGTCCGCATCCATCGCCTTTTTACGCGCTTTGACGACGAAGCAGTCTTTATACAGCGGGCAATCCTGGCCGAGGCAGTTATCGTTGGTGCTGGTCACCAGCGGCCAGACGGTAGAGTCTTCCGCTACGTTCACGCAGGTGCTAATATCGCCATCGACGGCTTCGATGGCCCAGCTACGAAGCTGTATCACTTCGCTTAACGTTTGCACCGGCAAATCGCCGCCAGCCAGCGCCTGTTGTTCAAGGCGTTCCAGGCAGAGATAGTTTGAGCGGCCTTTCAGTAGCGCAAGACGCCCTTTAAAATCAAGGGCCTTCGCCACGGTAGGTAAGTCGCGGGAGTAAAGCTGATCCTGAAGCGCTTTAGAACCGGTGGAGATAATTACTTTTTTACCGGAGCGCAGGGCAGGCGCGAGATAGGCATAGGTTTTCCCTGTACCGGTTCCCGCTTCAACCACTAATTCACGCCCGTCGATAATAGCTTTGCTGACGGCTTGCGCCATCTCACGCTGCGGCTCACGCGGTTTAAAACCTGGTATCGCCAGAGCGAGCTGACCGTCTGCTGCAAAATCGTCCGTCACATTACCCCCTGGATTTGTGCCCGGGATTATGTCAGCCCTGACGGGGTTAATCCAGCAAGCAGGTGGAAGCAAGTCTGCGATTATGGCAGTCTGTTGGCAAAATTAAGAGTTGATAAGGAATAAGTAATGAGTATTGTGCGTATCAAACCTGAAGCGCGTATGTCCGATGCGGTTATCCATAACCAGGTGCTTTACTACACCGGCGTGCCGGAAAACCTGGATGCGGATGCCTACGAACAGACCGCCAATACCCTGGCGCAAATCGATGCTTTATTAGAAGAGCTGGACAGCGATAAAACACGCATTCTGGACGCCACCCTCTTTTTACCCGACGCGGCTGACTTTGCGGCGATGAACAAAGCCTGGGGCGAGTGGGTTGTAGCGGGACAAGCGCCCGTACGCTGCACCGTACAGGCAAAGCTGATGAACCCGCGTTACAAGATTGAGATTAAAATTATCGCGGCAGTGTGAAACCACGCGGGCAACGGCCCGCGTTAATCGTCTTCCTGCTCGTCGTCCGGCCCGTGGCCGTAATCCGGCTTATATTCTTCCGTTTTTTCTTCTTCTTCGTCTTCATCTTCAAAACGGGCAACGATCATCTCCCCGGTATGCGATGCGCGGATCTCCGCCGCCACGACGGTAATGGCTTCTCCGCTGCTCATTCCCTGCGACATCAGTTCCTGAATACGCTCTACAGCCTGCTGCTGCTGCTCGTGGGTCAGTGCTGGTAAACCTGAAATCATCGTAGACTCCTGTTACATTGCTAAAGGATAATTAACTTTCATGCCGCATCAGTTGATGCCTGAAGGCCGATTTTGTGGCAGGCTGGCGGCTTTTGTTTCAGGTTGTGGTTATGACGTCGCACACTCCCGCTTTTCGCACCCTTCCCTGGCAGCCAGATGCTGTTCAACACTATTTTGCCGCCCTCGCCGATGAGCCGTGGGCGATGCTGCTGCATTCGGGTTTTGCCGATCATCCGCACAACCGTTTTGATATTCTGGTTGCCCAACCCCGCGCCACGCTGGTTACCCGTGGCCCGCAAACAACCTGCACGATCAATGGCGTCACCTCAGAGCATTCCGACGATCCGCTGGCTTTACTGCAACGGACTTTGGACAGTTTTGGGCTGAGGCCGCAAACGCATCCTGATTTACCGTTTTCAGGCGGTGCGCTGGGGCTGTTTGGCTACGACCTGGGCCGTCATTTTGAAAAAATCCCGCTTCTGGCGCAAGCCTCAGCGAACACGCCGGATATGGCCGTGGGGATTTATGACTGGGCGCTGATTGCCGATCATCATCAACAGCGGGTAACGCTGCTGAGCTGGGGCGATATTTCAGCGCGCTTAGAGTGGCTGGAATCGCTGTCTGCCCCGGTTCGTGAACCGTTCCGCCTGACGAGTTCATGGCAATCCAACATGACGCGCGAGCAGTATGGACGTAATTTCCGTCAGGTACAGGAATATCTTCTCAGCGGCGATTGTTATCAGGTTAACCTTGCCCAGCGCTTCAGCGCTTCCTACGCCGGGGATGAGTGGCAGGCGTTTAAAAAACTTAACGAAGCCAATCGTGCGCCCTTTAGCGCGTTTATCCGATTGCCGGACAGCGCGATTTTGAGCCTTTCCCCGGAACGTTTCATCTTGCTTGAAGGTAAAAAGATCCAGACCCGCCCGATTAAAGGAACGTTGCCGCGTCTTGCCGATCCGCACGAAGATGCGAAACAGGCCGAGAAACTTGCCGGATCGCCTAAAGATCGTGCTGAAAATCTGATGATTGTCGATCTGCTGCGCAACGACATCGGCCGTGTCGCCGTTCCCG
>DALYUA010000224.1:0-5830 GCA_031993245.1 Buttiauxella sp.
ACCTCATTAAGTATCGCGAATATTATCAGGGTAAATACCAGCTCAGCGATGCGGAAATGGACAGCTATGAGGCCGATCAGCTGGCGCTAGCGGAACGCTGGTCGCAGCCGAACCGCCTGGCAATTGCCGCCGAGTGCCGGGCACGTAATATCGCCCTTGCCAGCCACGATGACGCAACCGCCGCACATGTGGTGGAATCGCATGAGCTGGGCAGCGTCATTGCGGAATTCCCAACCACGCTTGAGGCGGCGCAGGCTTCGCGCCAGCATGGCTTAAGCGTGCTAATGGGCGCGCCAAACATCGTGCGCGGTGGCTCGCATTCCGGAAACGTGGCGGCGCATCAGCTGGCGCAGGTTGGCCTGCTGGATATTCTCTCATCCGACTATTACCCGGCGAGCCTGCTGGATGCGGCATTCCGCGTGGCGCACGACGAAACCAACAGTTTTACGCTGCCGCAGGCCGTGGCTCTGGTCACGCGTAACCCAGCTAAAGCACTGCATCTGGATGACCGGGGCGTGCTGGCGGAAGGTAAACGCGCGGACATGGTGCTGGCGCACCAGCATGGCGATCACGTACACGTCGGGCACGTCTGGCGTCAGGGAATCCGGGTGTTCTGATGAGTAAAATGGTCTGGTTGATGGGGCCATCCGGCTCCGGAAAAGACAGCCTGCTGGCGGCGCTGCGCCAGCAGGAGCACAATCAGCTGCTGGTAGCGCACCGCTATATCACGCGCGCCGCGGACGCAGGCTGCGAAAATCATGTTTCACTGAGTGAAAAGGAGTTCGCTCAGCGCCAGCAGCAGGGGCTCTTTGCCCTGAGCTGGCAGGCGCATCATCAAAGTTACGCTATCGGTGTAGAGCTGGATATCTGGCTGAAGGCCGGGTTCGATGTGGTAGTGAACGGCTCTCGTCAGCATCTTAAACAGGCGCGAGAACGCTACGGTGACGCGCTGATTCCCGTTTGTCTGCACGTTTCGACAGAGGTGCTGCGTCAGCGCCTGGAGCAGCGCGGGCGGGAAACGCCGCATCAAATTGAACAGCGCCTGCAGCGGGCAGCCTTCTATGCTCCGGATCTGGATGCTTGTCTGCTACTCAATAACGACGGCAGTCTGCTACAGTCTGTCGAGTCGTTTATGCGTTTAGTGAATGGCCAGCGCAATGCCAACATCGTCCATTTTCGGCCAAAGGAGTCCCGTCATGTCTGATACCGTTGAGTTTCGCCGCGCCACCCTTGCCGATAGCGACATCGTCTATGCCCTGATTTGCGAGCTAAAACAGGCGGAGTTTGAGCGGCAGGCGTTTAACATCGGCTTTGCGGCTAACCTTGAAGATCACAACTTACGCTACCAGCTTGCGCTTGTTAATGATGAGGTTGTCGGCATGATTGGCCTGCATATGCAGTTCCATCTTCATCATGCGAACTGGATTGGTGAGATTCAGGAGCTGGTGGTAATGCCGCAGGCGCGCGGGCATGGCGTAGGCAGCAAACTGCTGGCCTGGGCAGAAGAGCAGGCGCGTATTGCCGGTGCCGAACTGACTGAGCTTTCTACAAGCACTGGACGGCTGGACGCTCACCGTTTCTACGAGCGCGAAGGCTATCAGCAGACCCATTTTCGGTTTACCAAACCAGTGGAGAGACTGAATGAGCCTGAAGTTAACCCTTAGCGGCACCGGCGGCGCGCAGTTAGTTCCCGCCTTTGGCTGCCATTGTGCTGCCTGCGAGCGCGCACGCCATCAACCACAGCATCGCCGCAAACCCTGCAGCGCGGTGGTGAAGTTTAACGATGCGGTGACGCTGCTGGACGCGGGCATTGCGGATCTTGTGGATCGCTGGCAGCCGGAAGATTTTCAGCAGTTTTTACTGACTCATTATCATATGGATCATGTCCAGGGCCTGTTTCCTCTGCGCTGGGGAGTGGGCAAGAAAATTCGCGTCTACGGTCCGCCGGACGAACAGGGCTGCGACGATCTCTTTAAGCATCCGGGCATTCTGGATTTCAGCCATACGCTTGAGCCGTTTGTCTGGTTTACCTTACAGGCCCTGCGCGTTACTCCGCTGCCGTTGAATCACTCAAAACTCACCTTCGGCTATCTGTTCGAAACGCCGCACAGCCGCGTGGCATGGCTAAGCGATACCGCAGGGTTGCCGGAAAAAACGCTGAAGTTTCTGGCTAATAATAAGCCACAGATTATCGTTATCGATTGCAGCCACGAGCCGCGGCCTGAAACGCCAAAAAACCATTGCGATTTGAATACCGTGGTGGCGCTAAACCAGCAGATTGGCTGTCCGCGCGTGATCCTCACGCATATCAGCCACCAGTTCGACTGTTGGCTGATGGAGAATGAATTACCCGCTGGATTTGAGGCCAGTTTTGACGGACTGGAGATTGGCGTGGATTAGGGGCTGGGTGACGCTTTAACTTTGCTTATCACCAACAGGCGATGCTGATGCACATCCCGATCGGTTCCCCATGCATAGGGGGACCACTCGCTGACGAATTGGCCAACGTCATCGATATGCATCAATTCATTACCTTCTTTTGTGCCATCCCAAATCATGACTTCATAATCAGGATCGGCAATAGCTTCAGCAATGCGGTATTCCCAAAAGCGGCGGCCGTCACCCGTCTGTTCGCTGTCAGAAACCACAATATCGTAGGTGTCCAGTAACCAGCGGAAGAAGAGCTTCGCCAGATCGTTTAGTGCATGTTGATGCTCAGGTAAAAATGTCCGCCACACCATTACCTGGGTGCAGTGCTGCTTACCCGGCACGACAAACTTACCCGTGATAATTTTTACCGCATAGGCGGTAATGTCGTCTTTTAGCAGGCGGCATTCCTTACCGTTAAGTGCCATCAACAGGCGGTAACCTACCGGTGGTGCATAGCCCGGCAAGGTAAAGGGTTTTGTGCCGCGATCCAGAAAAGCAAGCGTATGTTCCCGGTTACTATAGGGGGCGTTGAGTTTTCGGTTAAAACCGGTGTCTTCTATCAATCTCGGTGCCATCTGAAGTGAAATCCTTATCCCAAGTATGATTATTTCTCCCTGTAAAGCCAGCTTAAAAAATCACTTTTTCCCGTTATTACTGGGACTTGTAACAAGCGATAAGCTCACCCTGAAAGAAAAGTACCACATACGGAAAGAACATTTTCACTACTATTCTGGCCGAAGACAGGGTTCAGAATCCGGCTCGCAAAACAGAACTGTAACGCTGCAAATTAGCCTCGTCGTTAACGATATTCATCGTCCAGGCGGCGATCGTCGTTATCGCTTCGACTGTCGTTCGGGTTGTAAGCGTCGTTAATCGCCTGGGAAATAGAGCTCACAATGGAATTATCAAACAGACCATCGAGCGCATCAGCGTGAGCGAGCGTGGTCATGGTCAGAGTGCTAAACAGCAGCGCGGTAGAGTATCGGTTCATAAGCCAGTCTCAAGGGGGGACTGGCGGTAGCCTATGCAAGCGGCGAAACCTGCGACAGCGGAGTATTCCCAAACGCAACACAAGTCAGCCCCTCTTTGCAGAGGGGCTAAGTCCTTGCTACAGGATAGTTAATGAGGTGCATAGTAATTAATGAGGCGGCTTAAGGTGTATTCCAGATCCCGCCCGCTTCCTCCTGGTTAGCTGGAAGGGGCTTTCTATTAATGTCTGCTTCCTGATGCCGAGTCAATTGTTTGCGGATGACCTTTTTACGGATTTGGAATCCAGATTACGTATTGCGCTGTCCCGCCCGATGCGACTGCCACGCGCGGCGCAATGCGTGGGCCAGTTGCACCTGATTAAAGGGTTTGCGGAGCAGCTCCACGTCGGGCAACCATTGCCCGCTGCGACGCAAATCCTGGCCGCTTATCAGCAGCAAGGTAAGATGAGGGGAATGCTCGCGGGCATACTGTAAAACCTCCGCACCGCTCATACTTCCCGGCAGCATTAAATCGCTGATTACGATGCTGATATCCGGCACATCGGCCAGCATTTGCAGCGCCTGTTGACTGTCGCTGGTTTCCAGCGTCAGGTAGCCTAGCTGGTGCAGCTGTTCACATAGCGTCTGACGCACGTCGTGTTCATCTTCCAGCACCAGAACCAGCTGGTCCTGATATTCGCTGGCGGCAGGCACCTGCGGCTGGGTCTCACTTAACGCCTGCGCGGGCGCGCGAGGAAGCTGCAAACGCACCAGCGTGCCCTGTCCCGGCGCGCTTTCAATCTGCACGCGTCCGCCGGACTGGCGCACAAACCCATAGACCATCGACAGGCCCAGCCCGCTTCCGCTCCCGGTCTGTTTAGTGGTGAAGAATGGCTCGAACACCTGTGCTTTTACCGCCGGTGACATGCCGTGCCCGGTGTCGACGACTTCCAGTGCGACCATATCTTGTTTGCCCCCGTCGGCGCGTACCACGCGCTGGTTCCAGGTCCGAATTTTTATGCTGCCAGTCTGGCCTTCCATCGCGTCGCGGGCGTTCATTACCAGGTTAATAATCGCGTTTTCAAGTTGGTTGACATCGATCCACGCGGGCCATGCGGGCTGCTGCGCTTCAATCTCAAGCGTCAGCGAAGCGGGTAAAGAGTGGCGGATGAGCGGGTCGAGGTTCTCCAGCAGGCTTTTCATCGCCACGGCGTGTGGATGGAGCGACTGTTTACGCGAAAACGCCAGCAGGCGTTGGGTTAGCTGCGCGCCTCGCTCGGCGGCCTTTAAGGACCGGTTGATACGCGTGGCATCCGGCGAATCCGCCGGAACCAGCTCAAGGCTGCCAATGATGACCGCCAGCAAATTATTAAAATCGTGAGCAAGCCCGCCGGTTAACTGCCCTACCGCTTTCATTTTCTGGCTGTGCACCAGCGCCTCCTCAAGCGCTTTGCGTTCGCTGCGCTCCAGCACTACGTTAACCATGCCCCGCCCCGGTACTGGACTGAAACGCAGTTCAATCGTGCGGTTATCCTCCAGCCGCAGCTCCTGTGGCTTTGGTAGCGGGCGTGAAAGGTTTTCCAGAATATGCTCCTGCAGCGGCGTGACCTGTTTGAGCAGGCCCAGATAATGCTGCCCGCGTTGCAGTCGCTCCGGCGCTAAACCCAGCAGCAGCGGATACTGTGGATTCCACACCACCAGAAACCCCTCGTTATCAAACAGCGCAAAGCCGTCGCGCATGGCATGGAAAGTAGTTTCCAGCTGCGTGCTTTTTTCTTTCAGCAATTTCGAGGTGTGTTCCAAAGAAGTGGTATTGCGCGCAAAAACGTTGAACGCGCGCGCCAGCTCGCCAAGCTCATCCTGACGTTGCAATGCGGGTACGCTGACATCCCGTTCGCCTCTCGCCAGCCGGGCCATAGCGTGAGAAATAGCCGTCAGATTCGAACCAAGGTTTTTGTAGATATACCAGCCCGCAAAGCCGGTTATCACTATCGCCAGCAAAGCAAACAGGCCGATAAAAAAGATGATGGATTGCAGATCCTTGTGGCTCTGCTCGGTGCGGTTAAGCGACTCCTGAGCCACTTTCTGTACATAAAGGTTGATGTCCTGATTAAGAAACGCCACCAGCGCTTTGATGTGATACATAAACCAGGCGATAGCCAAATCGCTGTTCGCAAGCTGCTGGGATAGCGGCAGTAGCTGGCGCAAATGTGCGTTGAATTCCTGCAATATTTCATCGATCAACGGCGATTCTGCATGCGTTGGCAGTTTTGCCATTACCTCAGTAAGCTGCGCCACGGTGGCCTTTGGCGAAGGCGTTTGGATAGCAATCAGGATCAGTCTGTCCATCTCCGCCAAGAGCGTCCCGTTCGGAACATTCAGCCCGTCACGGGCGTTGATATCCTGAATATGGTGCAGATAGCTCTGGTTCT
>DALYUA010000225.1:0-3446 GCA_031993245.1 Buttiauxella sp.
CGTCCGTTCCGCCACTTATTAAGCCCTGAGTCTTAGACTCAGGGCTTTTTTCTTTGTCTGAAATTCGCTGATAGTTGCTATTCCAGCAACTATCTTCTGTGTTTATCTCTCTTTTCATCATAGTTATTCCCCGCTTAATCCTCGTATTACAAGCACATATCCCAACGAGGTAAATTATGACAATTCCTGCTTTTGGTTTAGATCCTTCCCGCTTAAAAGATGATGTTGTTATCGCATCGGTAAAAATGGCGCTGGGACTGGGTTATCGAACAATCGATACCGCGTAAATCTATGATAACGACACCGCTATCGGGCAGGCGATTGAGGCAAGCGGCGTAGCACGCAGCGATCTGTTTATTACTACTAAAATGTGGATCGAAAACCTCAGTAAAGACAAATTGATCCCAGGCCTGAAAGAAAGTCTGAGTAAATTGCGTACGGCCTACATCGACTTAACTTTGCGACCAACCAGATCGAGCTTTCCCCTGATCTACAGAACCGCAAAGTGGTGGAATGGGGGCAGAAGCACGTTATTCATACCACTTCTTATATGACGCTTGCTTATGGTAAAACGCTGTCAGATTAAGTAATTGAGCGGATTACCGGAACACACAGGGCGACGCTTGCCCAGGTGATTCTGGCATAGGCGATGCAATTGGGCGATGCCGTCATTCCTTCTTCAACCAAACGCGAGAACCTGCACAATAATCTACAGGCACAAACGTTAAACCTTGGTGAAGAAGACATGGTTGCTATTGCTGTTCTGAATTGCAATGACCGCATGGTCAGCCCGGAAGGTTTAGCTCCTCAGCGGGATTGATATGATTACAGCTTCGGAGGCTGTACTACATATTCACTCAGAAAGTCGATAAACGCTCTGATTCGCGTACTGACGGCCCGGTCACTGTAATACACCGCGCTGAAAGGCATCTCCACCGGTAAAAGTTTATCGGTCAGCAACTCAACAAACTTCCCTTCAGCAACCTCCTGATTAATCATATAGTCAGAAAGACAAGCAATCCCATTTCCCCTCAGACAAAGCTGCTTTAGCGTTTCACCGCTGTTAGACGAAATGTCCGGCTTAATATCATAGAGTTGCCCATCGCCCTGTGCGACTGGCCAGCGGTTCAGGCTGGCGGTTTCAGAGAAGCCCAGACAGACATGATCTTTTAGATCCTCGGCACTTTCAGGTGTGCCGTACCGTGAAAGGTAATCAGGCGAAGCGATAATTTTACGATAGCTTGCAAACAGGGGCCTGGCGCGCAGGCTGGAATCGGTAAGAGTACCGGCGCGGATCGCCACATCCACTTTACGTTCAATCAGGTTGATAAATGTTTCAGAGGAGACGAGGGACAGCGTCATTTCAGGGTAACGTTCACGAAAAGGCTTAATCAGCGGCATCAATAGATGCAGCATAACCGGCGTTGCTGCATCAATACGCAGAAGCCCACGCGGCGTCTGTCGAGTTTCCATCAGCTCATTTTCTGCGGCGGCCATTTCCTGCAGGATCTGCTGTACGCGGCGGAAATAGCGTTCACCTTCTTCTGTCAGGCTTAATTGACGGGTGGTGCGGTTCAGCAGGCTGACGCCCAGCTTCATCTCAAGTTTCTTTACCGCGCGGCTTACGGCTGAATTTGCCTGGCCCAGTTGTTCTGCCGCCCGGCTAAAACTCCCGCTTTCCACAACGGCGACGAAGATCGCCAGTTCTTCTGAGGACGCTTTCATTATTGCTCCTGAAGCAAAATTATATTGATATTTTGCATATTTTTGTTATTTAACCATCACGCCATACTGCGTGTCATCAAAAGACATCTGTTATGGAGTAAATTATGCCTCTGGCGTTACTGGCGCTGACTATCAGTGCGTTCGCAATCGGTACTACCGAATTTGTTATTGTTGGCCTGGTGCCAACCATTGCGGAACAGCTTTCCATTTCACTGCCCTCGGCCGGGTTACTGGTTTCTGTTTATGCCCTGGGCGTAGCCGTTGGTGCGCCAGTATTAACCGCGTTGACGGGCAAACTGCCGCGTAAAAAGCTGCTGACAGGTTTGATGGTATTGTTTACCGCAGGCAACTTGCTGGCCTGGCTGTCGCCAAACTATGAAACGCTGGTCATTGCCCGCCTGGTGACCGGTCTGGCGCACGGTGTGTTCTTCTCGATTGGTTCTACCATCGCGACAAGCCTGGTAGCAAAAGAAAAGGCCGCCTCTGCGATTGCTATTATGTTTGGTGGTCTGACCGTTGCGCTGGTAACAGGCGTGCCGCTGGGGACATTCATTGGGCAGCATTTTGGCTGGCGTGAAACCTTCCTGGCCGTCTCTTTCATTGGCATTGTCGCGCTAATCAGCAGCATGATTCTGGTGCCGAAAAATATCCCAACCCGTGCTGTTGCGAGCCTGAAAGATCAGCTTAAAGTCCTGACTCACTCCCGCCTGCTGATTATCTATGCAATTACGGCTCTCGGTTATGGCGGCGTCTTCACCGCTTTTACCTTCCTGACTCCGATGATGCAGGATCTTGCCGGATATTCACCACAGGCGGTCAGTTGGATCCTGCTGGGTTACGGCGTGTCCGTCGCCGTTGGTAATATCTGGGGCGGGAAACTGGCCGATCGACATGGTGCGGTGCCTGCGCTGATGTTTATTTTTACTGCCCTGGCCGCGTTGTTACTCCTCTTCCAGTTTACCGCCAGTTCACATATCGCTGCTCTGGTGACGGTGCTGATGATGGGAGTCTTTGCCTTCGGTAACGTGCCGGGCCTGCAAGTCTATGTCGTACAGAAAGCTCAGGAGTACACGCCGAATGCCGTAGATGTTGCCTCTGGCCTGAACATCGCCGCGTTTAATATCGGTATCGCGTTAGGTTCCCTCATTGGCGGACAGACCGTACAACGTTTTGGTCTGGCGCAAACCCCGTGGATTGGCGCAGTTATTGTCGTGGGAGCGTTGTTGTTGATTGGTCTGAGCGGCCGTCTCGATAAGCGAGCTGAAGCGGCGCCGGCTGGTTAAAAGGGTAAGCAGATGAAATTTTGTTACGCTCTGATTCATCAGCAGCTTGTATTGATCATTGAAACTCTGCGATAAAGCCCCTATAAATGAAAGACCGCCCTCTGACGGAGGGCTCTTTGGTTACTGAGGTCTTTAGTCAAACGTGCGCAAAAATACTTATGCCATGCGATATGTCGCCGGTCAGCCTGCAGAACGCATTCTGCCGCCTGGCTCCTTTGCGACTATAGGGCAGGCATTACCACCCGGTGAGCCGCTGCCGGGTGAAGGCGCGTTACGTGTGCTGGTGTGGAATATCTTTAAGCAGCAGCGAGCCGACTGGCTTTCGGTGCTGCAAAACTTTGGCAAAGATGCCCATCTTGTTCTGCTGCAGGAAGCCCAGACAACGCCTGAGCTGGTGGCATTCGCAACCAGTAATTATCTGGCGGCCGATCAGGTTCC
>DALYUA010000225.1:3546-5828 GCA_031993245.1 Buttiauxella sp.
CGCCTGAGCTGGTGGCATTCGCAACCAGTAATTATCTGGCGGCCGATCAGGTTCCTGCCTTTGTTTTGCCGCAGCATCCCTCTGGCGTAATGACTCTCTCTGCCGCGCATCCCGTTTATTGTTGTCCCTTGCGGGAGCGGGAACCCATTCTGCGTCTGTCCAAATCAGCATTAGTAACGGTCTATCTGCTGCCGGATGGCCGTTTGTTAATGGTCGTAAACATTCACGCAGTGAATTTCAGCCTGGGTGTGGATGTGTACAGCAAACAGCTCGGCCCGATTGGCGATCAAATTGGTCACCATAATGGCCCGGTGATTATGGCCGGTGACTTTAACGCATGGAGTCGCCCGCGCATGAATGCCCTGTACCGCTTTGCTCGCGAAATGACTCTGCGCGAAGTACGTTTTACCGACGATCATCGCCGTAAAGCGTTCGGGCGCCCGCTGGACTTCGTTTTCTATCGTGGTTTGAATGTCACGGAAGCTTCTGTGCTGGTTACCCGTGCCTCCGATCACAATCCTCTACTAGTCGAATTCCGTCCCGGCAAGCCTGAGCTGAAGTAAGGTTAGTCAGGTCTGCCGTTGGGCAGACCCGTGGGCTGCCCTTTCTATCACTCAAACGCAAGGACAATACGATGGCAACACAATCTCACCATGACAAAGTTGAAAAGCAATTCGGTTCGCAGGCCAGCGCCTATCTGAGCAGCGCCGTACACGCCTCCGGGCGCGATTTAGAGCGTCTCAGCGCTCGTCTGGCTACATTCCCACATGCGAAGCTGCTGGATATGGGCTGCGGGGCCGGGCACGCGAGTTTTATTGCCGCAGGCCAGGTGAAAGAGGTGGTTGCTTACGATCTTTCTGAGCAGATGCTGGCGGTGGTTAACGATGCGGCGCAAACACGCGGCATCGCTAACCTCACGACCCGACATGGTTATGCCGAAACCTTACCCTTTGACGATCAATCTTTTGACATTGTCATTAGCCGCTATTCAGCCCATCACTGGCATGACGTCGGTAAAGCGCTGCGCGAAGTTAAACGCGTACTGAAGCCGGGCGGCATCGTCATCTTTATGGATGTAATGTCTCCGGGCCATCCCGTGCTGGATATCTGGCTGCAAACGGTTGAAGCTCTGCGTGATACCTCGCATGTACGCAATTACTCCAGCGGCGAATGGCTGCGTTTGTTTAATGAGGCGGGACTTATCTCACAAAACCTGTTGTGCGATCGTCTGGAGCTGGAGTTTTCGAGCTGGATTGCAAGGATGAGAACTCCCCCGGTGCTGGCGGATGCGATTCGTGCGTATCAGCAAAGCGCGTCTGATGAAGTACAGCGTTATTTTGAACTGCAGGAGGATGGTTCGTTTAGCAGCGACATCGTTATGCTGGAGGCGGTCCGGCCCTGATAGGGCAGAGTAATAAAAAAGGCACCTTAACAGGTGCCTTTTTTGCTTAACAATCAGGTATCAGGTGTGGAGTTGTTGCTTACAAAAAGCGTCAACCGATCGCCAGGCTTCAGGTTGTCCGTATCATCATTCCAGCGCAGAACATCTTTAATATTCACGCCATGACGTTTCGCGATACTCGACAGGGAATCACCCTTGCGCACCTTATAGGTGATGCTATCGTTCTGGGCTAAACGCTCGCCGTTATTGTTGATGCTCAGCGTTTGGCCAGGCTTGATATGCCCACCGCGTATACCGTTCCAGCTTTGCAAATCCTTCGTGCTCACGCCCATGCGTGAGGCGATGCCCGAAAGGGTATCACCCGAACGAACTTTATAAGATTTGCTGCCGCCTGCGTTGCTGAGGTTATTCGCCATCAGCGTCGGCTGTACAGCCGCGATTTCACCCGATGCCAGTGAAGCTTTTAGCTGGTCAGCATGCTTCTTCGGTACCATCACATAACGCTGATTTTTGCCAACGGTAGAGGTTTTAACCCCGGCGTTAAACGTTTTCAGCGCGGTGAGCGGTATCCCTGCCATTTCGGCGACCTGTGCCAGCTGTACCGGATTATTAACCTCAACCCGTGCCAGAGCCCGACTTTCGTCAGTGGTTGGCAAACGAACGCCATACTTCTGGCTGTTCTTGAGTATGTCGCTCAAAGCCAGCATCTTGGGCACGTAAATCTTGGTTTCTCGTGGCAGAGAAAGCGACCAGAAGTCCGTTGCCTTGCCGCGGGCTTTGTTCGCTTTTATGGCGTTCATCACGCGGCCTTCGCCGCTGTTGTACGCTGCAACGGTGAGTAACCAATCGCCGTCAAACATTTTGTTTAAACGCTGCATCA
>DALYUA010000226.1:0-5821 GCA_031993245.1 Buttiauxella sp.
AAAAAATCTTTCGCCACGAAGTTTTCGATCTCTTCATCACGACGCACCACCAGCCCCAGCACCGGCGTCTGCACGCGGCCAACGGACAGCACGCCCTGATAGCCCGCGTTGCGCCCCAGAATGGTGTAAGCGCGAGTCATATTGATGCCGTACAGCCAGTCGGCTCGGGCACGCGCAAGGGCTGAAACGCAAAGCGGAATAAATTCGCTGTTGGCGCGCAGGCGTGAAATAGCGCGCTCCACCGCCTGCGGGTTAAGATCGTTTATCAGACAACGCTGCACCCGCTGCCGCTTTTCCGGGGCCAGCTGCAGGTAATCCAGCACCTCATCCACCAGCAGTTGCCCTTCGCGGTCCGGGTCGCCTGCGTGGACAACTTCCGTAGCCTGCGAGAGCAGCTTTTTGATGGCATTAAGCTGTTTAGTGACGGAGGGACGCGGCTGTAACTGCCACTTTTCCGGCACGATAGGCAGGTCGGCAAGATTCCAGCGCGCATAGCGCCCGTCATAGGCATCCGGCTGCGCCTGCTCCAGCAGATGGCCGATACACCATGTCACGACCTGACCGTTGCCGCATTCGATGAAGCCGTCTCCCCGGCGGTGAGGTTTAGGGAGCACATCGGCGATGGCGCGTGCGAGACTCGGCTTTTCCGCAATAAATAACCGCATGAGGTTAGCGAATCTCGATCATCGGTCGACCCGCGCGGGCGGCTTTCAGCTCGCCGATGGCATTCAGCTTAATGCCATTTTTTTCTGCAATGGCCGCCACGTCCTGTTCTGCATCGGCACGCACGGCCAGCAGCAGGCCGCCGGAGGTTTGCGGATCGCACAACAGATCGCGGTACGCAGCGGACATTTCGCCCATCAGATGCCCGTAGCTTGCAAAGTTACGCCCTGTGCCGCCCGGCACGCAGCCTTTAGCAATATACTCTTCCACATCCGGCAATTTAGGAATTTTATCGAACCACACTTCAGCCTGTACGCCCGCGCCCTGGCACATTTCGCTCAGGTGTCCTAACAGGCCAAAACCGGTGACGTCGGTCATCGCAGTTACGCCTTCAACCTCGGCAAGTTCTGCGCCCGGTTTGTTGAGCTGGCACATAACTTCTGCTGCCAGGCCAAAATGTTCAGGTTTCAGGAGGGATTTTTTCTCGGCCGTTGTCAGCACGCCAATGCCGAGGGGTTTGGTCAGATAAAGTTTGCAGCCCGCCTGCGCCGAGCTGTTTTTCTTCACGCGCGCTGTCGGCACGATGCCGGTTACGGCCAGGCCGAAAATCGGTTCCGGTGCGTCAATCGAGTGGCCGCCAGCCAGGGAAATCCCCGCCTGCTGGCAGACAAAACGCCCGCCTTCAATCACCTTACGGGCTATTTCAGGCGCAAGCGTATTGACAGGCCAGCCAAGAATAGCAATCGCCATAATCGGTTTGCCGCCCATGGCATAAATATCGCTGATGGCGTTAGTTGCCGCGATGCGTCCAAAGTCGAACGGATCATCCACGATAGGCATGAAGAAGTCCGTGGTGCTGACGACACAGGTGCCGTTGCCCAGATCGTAAACCGCCGCGTCATCGCTGGTTTCGTTCCCTACCAGCAGATTGGGATCGACAAACTTAGCCTGCTCAGAGTGCAGAATAGTTTGCAGAACTTTCGGGGAAATTTTACAGCCGCAGCCGGCGCCGTGGCTGTACTGCGTTAAACGAACGGTTTGCTCACTCATGGACATCTCCTGTCATTGGCAATCGCTCTATGGTAACGCTCAAATGACAGGGTGATAAGTCTGTGTGTCTGAATTGCGCTGCTTTCGCTCACAATCCAGACAGCTTTGCGGCGTTTGTTCAGAAATGACGCACAAATGGCGCGGTGTCAGGCACCGTTATGGTGGTGGAGGCTTTCAGCTGCGGGGTGCCCAGGTAGAGGAAACCAACAACTTCATCCTGCTCGCGGCAGTGAAGCGCTTCGCGCACGGCTTCACTTTCGGTCCAGATACCGCTACGCCAGATGCCGTTAAACCCTTGCGCAACGGCCGCCATCTGCATGGCCATGACCGCACATCCCGCTGAAACTACCTGCTCCCAGACCGGAACTTTATGATCGTCATCGCAATACGCTACCACAGCGATAATCATTGGCGCGCGGAAAGGGGCGGTACGCGCCTTCTCAATACCCTTCTCGTCCAGCGCTTCAGCAACGGCTGCTTTTTCCAGCACCTTACTGAAGCGATCGCGCCCTTCACCTTCAATGACGATGAAGCGCCACGGCTGCAAAGCGCCATGATCCGGCGCACGCATGCCGGCGTGAAAAATGTTTTCCAGCGCCTCGCCAGCCGGGGCTGGTTCAGCCAGACGTGAAGCGCTGCGGCGATTAAGCAGTAGTTCGAGTGCATCCATATTATTAATTCCTGTAATGATTTTTATTCACAAAATTAGCACAGCATGAGGTTTTGTTACAGCACAGGGCCGATTTCCTGCTGACTTTTGCCCTGGGGCTATTTAGGATAGCGTTCACTTTCGCTGCGGTTTCGTGTGGCGGCTTGCAATTATGACGGTTACGGAGAAGAGATGCGTACCATTGGGCGATTTATTGCCGGTTTTTTTAAGTGGACCTGGCGTGGGCTTAATTTTATTCGAGAATTCATTCTCAATCTGTTCCTGATCCTGCTGATTCTGGTGGGTGTGGGTATCTGGATGCAGGTCAGCAGCACCTCTTCCGAGCCAGCTCGCGGCGCACTGCTGCTTGATATCACGGGCGTGGTGGTCGATAAACCAGCTTGGGGTCATCGGCCGCCAGCTTTTGGGCGCCAGCTCCGACCGTCTGCAGGAAAACTCCCTGTTCGATGTCGTCAACGCCATTCGCCAGGCGAAAGACGACCGTAATATCACCGGCATTGTGCTGGATCTGAAAGAGTTCGCCGGGGCCGACCAGCCTTCCATGCAGTACATCGGCAAAGCGCTACGCGAATTCCGCGACAGCGGCAAGCCTGTTTACGCCACGGGCGACAGCTATAATCAGGGCCAGTATTACCTCGCGAGCTTCGCCAATAAAATCTGGCTTTCTCCGCAGGGGATGGTGGATCTGCACGGTTTCGCCACAAACTCGCTCTATTACAAAACCTTGCTCGATAAGCTGAAGGTCTCCACTCATATCTTCCGCGTCGGCACCTATAAATCTGCCGTTGAACCTTTTATTCGCGACGATATGTCACCTGCCGCGCGTGAAGCGGACAGCCGCTGGATTGGCGAACTGTGGCAGAACTATACCGGCACTATTGCCGCCAACCGTGAAATCGCCCCGCAGCAGGTATTCCCCGGCGCACAGGCATTGCTTGATAACCTGCAAAAATTAGGCGGCGATACCGCGCAGTACGCGCTGGACAACAAACTGGTTGATGAGCTGGCCACCAGCGCCACGGTCGATAAAGCGCTCATCAAACAGTTTGGCTGGAGCAAAGAGAACAAAGACTTCAGCTATACCAGCATGTATGACTACCCGTTGAAAAAAGCGCCTGAAAAAGGCGGTGCCATTGCGGTGATCTTCGCAAACGGCGCCATCATGGACGGTGAAGAAACGCCCGGACAAGTGGGCGGTGATACTACCGCAATGCAAATCCGTGAGGCGCGTCTGGATGCGAAAGTGAAAGCCATCATCCTGCGTGTGAACAGCCCTGGCGGCAGCGTAACGGCCTCCGAAACCATCCGCGAGGAGCTGGCAGCAGCGAAAGCCGCAGGCAAGCCAATCGTCGTTTCAATGGGCGGTATGGCAGCATCCGGCGGCTACTGGATTTCCACGCCGGCAAACTATATCGTCGCCAACCCGAGCACGCTTACGGGCTCAATCGGCATTTTCGGCGTTATCAATACCGTTGAGAACTCGCTGGATTATCTGGGCGTACATACCGATGGCGTCGCTACTTCGCCTCTGGCGGACGTTGCGGTGACGAAATCGCTGCCGCCGGAAGTGCAGCAGATGATGCAGTTAACCATCGAAAACGGCTACAAGCGTTTTATCACACTGGTTGCGCAATCCCGTAAAAAGACGCCAGAGCAGATCGACCAGATCGCGCAGGGCCACGTCTGGACCGGCCAGGATGCAAAAGCTAACGGCCTGGTGGATAGCCTGGGTGATTTCGACGATGCGGTAGCAAAAGCCGCCGAGCTTGCGAAGCTTTCAAGCTGGCATCTCGACTTCTGGCAGGACGATCCGAGCTTTGTCGATATGGTGTTTAACAGTATGAGCGGCTCCGTACGCGCTATGCTGCCCGAAGCCCTGCAGGTTTATCTGCCGGCGCCTCTGGCCGATGCCGCGCTGGCTGTGAAGGCGCAGAATGACAAGTTCGGTACGATGAACGACCCGCAAAATCGTTACGCCTTCTGCCTGACGTGTGGCGATGTGCGATAATTCATGATCTCAGGGGTGGACAGGCCATGCGCTATCCACCGCTTTTATGGCGGGTAACGTCTGTTTACCCGCTCTACGCTGCTGATGCGAATCAATTTCATGCAAAAGAAATCCATCTACGTTGCCTACACCGGCGGTACCATCGGCATGCAGCGTTCTGAACAGGGTTACATTCCCGTTTCGGGTCACCTGCAACGCCAGCTGGCATTGATGCCTGAATTCCATCGCCAGGAGATGCCGGACTTCACCATTCACGAATATCAGCCGCTGATGGATTCGTCGGATATGACGCCGGAAGACTGGCAGCACATCGCCGATGACATCAAAGCGCATTACGATAAGTACGACGGCTTCGTCATTCTGCACGGCACGGATACCATGGCATTCACCGCCTCGGCGCTGTCGTTTATGCTGGAAAACCTCAGCAAGCCGGTGATCGTGACAGGTTCACAAATTCCGCTTGCCGAGCTGCGTTCAGACGGGCAGATCAACCTGCTGAACTCGCTGTATGTGGCGGCTAACTTCCCTGTCAATGAAGTCACCTTGTTCTTCAATAATCGGCTATATCGCGGCAACCGCACTACCAAAGCCCACGCCGATGGTTTTGACGCTTTTGCCTCTCCTAACCTGCCCCCACTGCTTGAAGCGGGTATTCATATTCGTCGCCTGAATACGCCTGCCGCCCCGCAAGGTGAAGGAGAGCTGATCGTTCATCCGATTATCCCGCAGCCGATTGGCGTGGTGACAATTTATCCGGGCATCTCTGCTGACGTTATAGGTAACTTCCTGCGTCAGCCGGTTAAGGCGCTGATTCTTCGCTCGTATGGCGTGGGTAACGCGCCGCAACATGGCGCATTCCTTCAGGAGCTTCAGGAAGCCTGCTCGCGCGGCATTGTGGTGGTGAATCTCACCCAGTGCATGTCCGGTAAAGTGAATATGGGCGGCTACGCCACCGGTAACGCGCTTGCGCAGGCTGGCGTAATCAGCGGCTATGATATGACGGTGGAGGCAACCCTGACTAAACTGCACTATCTGTTAAGCCAGGGTCTGGATGCGCAAGCTATCCGTGAAGCCATGTCGCGCAATCTGCGCGGTGAGTTAACGCCCGATGAGTAAGGAGAACCGATGACTAAGCGTGCATTATTACTGGTCGATTTACAGAACGATTTTTGTGCTGGCGGCACGCTGGCCGTGCCGGAAGGCGACAGCACCATTGATGTGGCAAATGAGCTGATTACCCGCTGTAAAGCGCGTGGCGACGCGATTGTTGCTTCTCAGGACTGGCATCCTGCTAATCACGGCAGCTTTGCCAGCGTGCAGGTTGCCGAGCCTTATACACAAGGTGAACTTGATGGCCTGCCTCAAACCTGGTGGCCCGTTCATTGCGTGCAAAATACCGAGGGCGCCGCCCTTCATCCTTTGCTTAACGC
>DALYUA010000227.1:0-5796 GCA_031993245.1 Buttiauxella sp.
CTGCAAAAAACTACGCAGCAGCCGTGCCGCGTGGTGCCGTTCTTCGACCCGGGCGTCTGGGGCGGACAATGGATGAAAGACAAGTTTGATCTCGATCCCTCAAAGCCAAACTACGCATGGTGTTTTGACTGTGTGCCCGAGGAGAACAGCCTGTTACTGCGTTTTGGTGATGTGCGGATCGAGATCCCCTCTCAGGATCTGGTATTGCTCTACCCTCGCCCGTTGCTGGGCGAAAAAGTCCATGCGCGCTTTGGCGCAGAATTCCCGATCCGTTTTGATTTTCTCGATACCATTGGCGGACAGAATCTTAGCTTCCAGGTTCATCCTCTTACCGAATATATCCAGCAGCATTTTGGTATGCATTACACCCAGGACGAAAGCTATTACCTGCTGGAAGCCGAGCCCGGCGCGGAAGTCTACCTGGGAACCAAAACGGGTGTTAATCCGCAGGAAATGCTCGACGACCTGGCGAGCGCCCAGCGCGGAGAGAAAGCCTTTGATGATGAAAAATTCGTTAACCGTTTCCCGGCCCGCAAGCACGATCATTTCCTGATCCCGGCAGGCACGGTGCACTGTTCCGGCGCGGGCGCGATGGTGCTGGAAATCAGCGCCACGCCGTACATTTTCACATTCAAACTGTGGGACTGGGGGCGGCTGGGTCTGGATGGGCTGCCGCGTCCGGTGCATCTGGAACATGGTGCGGAAGTTATCGACTGGCAGCGTGATACCCAATGGGTAACTGAGCATCTGGTCAACCATTTTGAGCCGATCGCCGAAGGGGATGGCTGGCGCGAAGAACGCACCGGACTGCACGAACGCGAGTTTATTGAGACCCGCCGCCACTGGTTCAGTAAACCGGTCCTTCACCACACGCAAGGCGGTGTAAATGTGCTTAACCTCGTGGAAGGCAGCGAAGCGCTGGTGGAAAGCCCGGACAACGCCTTCGAGCCTTTTGTCGTCCACTACGCCGAAACCTTTATCGTTCCGGCGGCGGTAGGCGAATACCGTATTTCACCTCATGGCGCAAGCGTCGGACAGCAGCTCGCCACTATGAAAGCCTGGGTAAGGGGATAAACCATGATCAATGTCATTCTTGCTACGCACGGCCCGCTGGCGGAAGGCATGCTCGCCAGCGCCCGTATGGTGTATGGCGAACTGCCGCACGTCTTTCCGGTCATGCTGAGCGAAACAAAAGGGATCAACAGCTTCCGCGATGAGTTCGCCGCGGTACTGCATCAGGCCAGCAAAAAGGCCGACGGCGTACTGGTGCTGTGCGATCTGCAAAGCGGTACGCCGTGGAACGTGGCCTGCCACCACGCCTTCGATCCTGATACCACGCCGCCAGTGGCGGTGCTTGGCGGCGTCAATTTTCCAATGCTGCTGTTAAGCGACGATATAAAAGATTTCCAGGACGTCAGGCAAGCCGCTGCAGAACTACTCGAACAGGCTAAAGAAGCAGTGGTGCAGGCCCGCCTGGTTGAAACAACACAATCCGATGATTTTTAAGGAGGAACGATGAGCATTTCCTTTGTACGCATTGACGACCGGGTGATCCACGGCCAGCTCGTTACCCGCTGGGCGAAAGAGTTACCGTGCGACGGCATCGTTGCCATTGATGACGCGGTTGCCGCCGACCCGCTGCTCTCCTCGGTCATGAAGGGCGCGGTGCAGGACATCAAAGTCTGGCTGTTTGATACCGCTACGGCGATCGAAAAGCTGCCAAAAATCATTGCCAGCGAAAAGCGTTATTTCGTGATAGGCAAATCACCCGTCACGCTCAAACGCATAGAAGAGGCAGGCGTAAGTCTGCAAAACGCCAATCGAAAAATTAACGTCGGGCCGATGAGCGCCCGCGCCGGCACTACCACCATCGGGCCTAATCAGTCAGTAAGCCCGGAAGAAGCGGCAGCGTTTGATTTTCTGTCGCAACGCGGCCATCAGATTGAGTTTCGTCTGGTGCCGGACGCCAGCAGCTATAGCTGGCAGGACGCGCGGCTTAAAATTAAATAGAGGAATGCATTATGGCTTTTGAAGCTGCATTAATCGGCATTCTTTGTTACCTCGGCGCACTTAGCAGCCCATGGCTGCTGGGGCTTACCGGAGGCTGGTATTTAATTACCCGCCCGCTGGTTTCAGGAATGTTAGTCGGGTTTATTCTCGGCGATGTGCAAACCGGGATTATCATCGGCGTGGCCGTGCAGGCGGTCTACATCGCGATGGTAACCCCCGGAGGCTCTATGCCCGCCGATCTTAACTTTGTCGCTTTTCCGGCAATCGCGCTGGGCATTTTGTCTGACAAAGGGCCGGAAGTTGCCGTCGCCCTGGCGGCAACCATCGGCATTGCGGGCACCGTGTTGTTCAACGCTATGCTGGTGCTCAACTCGTGGTGGAACCACAAGGCAGACATCGCGCTGGAGAAAGGCGATGAGCGCGGGATTTATCTCAACAGCGCTATCTGGCCGCAGGTCACCAACTTCCTGATGCGCTTTATCCCGACGTTTATCGCCGTCTATTTTGGCGCGCAGTACATCAATGCCTTTATGGATAGCCTGCCGCATATCGTGCTGTCGACGATGAACGTGCTTGGCGGCATTTTACCTGCGGTCGGTATCGCTATCCTGCTTAAGCAAATCATCAAGAACTACAGCATGCTGATCTATTTCCTGGTGGGCTTCATCTGCATCGTCTTCCTGAAGCTCAATATGGTGGCGTTGGTGATTGTCGGAGCGCTGCTGGCGCTTATCCATTACAACTACAAGCCAGAACCGCAGGCGGCAGGCGCGGTCAAACCGGCTGACGACGAGGATGAATTCTGATGGAAGAACGTAAACTGACCCGCCAGGATCTCAGGCGCTGCTGGCGTAGCTGGATGATGTACAACCTTTCGTCCATGAGCTTTGAACGCCTTGAATCCTTTGGCTTTTGTCTGAGCATGCTGCCGGTGGCGAAAAAGCTCTATCCCGACGAGCAGGAGCGCAAAGATATGCTCAAGCGCCACGCGTCCTTCTACAATACCGAGCCGCAGCTAGGCGCGATTGTGAATGGCATGGTGTTGGGGCTGGAAGAGAAGCGTGCGAACGGTGAACCTATAGACGGCGAAACCATCAACACCCTGAAAGTGGGCCTGATGGGCCCGGTTGCCGGTATCGGCGATTCCATGATCCCCGGCATGCTGATCCCTATTTTGTTGAGTATCGGCATGGCGCTGGCGGCAGGCGGCAATATTCTCGGGCCGCTGTTTTATTGCGTTGCCTGGCTGGCGATTATCATCCCCGGTTCTTGGTTCCTGTTTTTGAAGGGCTACCGCATGGGCTCGACCTCCGTTGAGATGCTGGTCAGCAGCAAATCAACACGCCTGCGTGAAGCGTTATCGCTGCTTGGCGTGTTCGTGATGGGCGGCGTGGCGGCAAGCTACGTGAAGCTTGGCACCGGGCTGGAGTTCGTCACTAAAGATGGCGTGAATATCCATCTGCAACAGATGCTGGATGGAATATTCCCGCAGCTTCTGCCGCTTCTCGTGGTAATTGGCACCTGGTATCTGATGGCGAAACGCGGCGTGTCTCCGGTAAAAGCGATGCTGTTATTGCTGGTGCTGGCGGCGGCAGGCGTGGCGATTGGGCTGTTTGCTTAATACATTGAATGGGTGGCTTCGCGCCACCCATTCAATCGTTAAGGATGAAAATTCACCCATTTCTGCGCGGCGATTCCCGGCTTCGAAATAAACTGAAAGCGTGCCGGGTCCGCAATAAACTGCTGATACAGCGGCTCCCCGGTTATACCAAATTCAGAATAGCTACGCGGTGAAACCACCTGTAATCGCCCCGGCATATAGTGCCGGTTATGCTGCCAGGCAATGTTTTCATCCTGCAAGAGTGGATACCAGGCCAGCCCCTTGTAAGCCCGCACCGCATCGTATTCAAATCCGTATTCACGATCACACCAGGCACCAAACGTCAGCGGTTCATCCGGCGAGGCGGAGATGGTGGCATGCGCCCAGCCCGGCGGCACCAGCACCTTTTCGCCAGCCCCGGCACAGACGGCGAAGCAGCGGCCAGGATCGTCGGCAACATATTCCTGCATATAGATAATCGCCTTCCCCTGCCAGATTTCGTACAGCTCCGGCGGCGACCAGCCGCTATGCTCGCTGATACGGTGGACATGACCCTGGCTACGAACTGGCTCCTCGCCCAGCCGCCCGCTTGCATAAGTCACCACGCCAAATAGCAACATACGCTTTTTGAGTTCTTCACGATCGGACAGACGCGCAACATCCATGGCAATGGCATAAACATCTTCTGGCCCAGCGCAGGTGGGATCGCGCAGCGAAGCGCGGATCTGATCGAGCTTGCGGATCTCCGGCAGCGGCCCGATCACTTCCTCACCATAGCTAAATCCCATCGGCGAGTGATGAATGGACATATCCAGTCCAAAACTTGAGGGCTGCTCAGCCATGTTGCACCTCTTTCTCCTGAATTTTGCCGTCCTGCTCAATCACTCGTAACGCAAAGCCGTGCGCCAGCGCAGCATAATCATGCCCGGCTAAGCTCGGCCAGACGGCGAGCGCAGACAGAATCTCTGAACCGGTGTTGATCAAACGGTGAGCGGTAAAGCCCGGAATAATATGGACGGAACCCGGCGACATCTGTTCGAGGCGAGCTTCGCCCTGCTCATTTTGCAAAAGCAGCAGACCCGTTCCGCGAAGCCCAAAATAGATCTCACCCTGCTCCCGACGCTGATGGAAATGTCCGCGGGTCATAAAGAACTCGCCACCCACGCGGCCCGGTTGCAAATGCGTGGTGCCGACGTACAGCTCTCCTTCTCCCTGCGGCGAAGCCAGCATTTCAACTTCATAAATTGGAGTATCAGGAGAAATTGCCTGCCACGCATCAGGATCGTGAAACACGCCGCATAGATCGCCGCAGCGCGTTACTTTTTTAACTACGTTTTCAGCCGTTAGCTGGCCAGTAAGAAACGCCACGCTCGGTGGCATGCTGCAAGAAACGCTCATTGATATTCTCCGGCCCAAGGAGAACTGCCCGAACAGTATAGTAGGTTAAACGATTAACCCAACAACCGGAGCGGAGAAAAGCGATCTCTGTCGCGTTTAAAAATTACGGTGCCAGCGCCAGCACGTCGGCTACCCAGGCGCGGAATCCCGGCACGTCTAAATCCAGCGCAACCTGCGTATTGGCCTGTCGCTGATAGCGGTTTTCAATGTCCACAACCGTTGTACCTGCCGTATATTCACCGTGCGTTTCCACCGCCACAAAACAGGATTGCATGCGGAACAGCTCCGGCTTCACCAGCCAGGCAATCGCGCACAGATCATGCATACGCAAACCGGTCGCCATGCTGCCGCTGCGGTAGTGACTGAATAGCGCATGCAGCATTTTACCGGTCTGACTGAGCTGTGGAAGCCGTTGCAAATAGTCAGGGCTAAGCATCGCCTGATTGGTCACATCCAGCCCACACATGACAATATCCAGCCCGCTATCAAACACGCGCGCGGCGGCTTCCGGGTCAATGGCGATATTAAATTCGGCGTTTGGGGTGAAGTTGCCCCGCCCGGCCGAGCCGCCCATCATCACCAGCCGTTTTATTTTGTTTTTGCTCTCCGGATATTGCGTTAACAGCAGCGCGATATTGGTCAGCGGGCCGATGGTGACCAGCGTAACGGGTTCGGCGCTGCTATTGAGGCACTGGTAAATCGCCTCGAAAGCGGGTACGTCGAGCGGCTTACGTGAATGCTCAACGAATGCGTAACCTTCCATGCCGGACTCGCCATGAACATAAGCG
>DALYUA010000228.1:0-5785 GCA_031993245.1 Buttiauxella sp.
CGCTCGGCCCGGAACGCTTCATCATTTTTTGTCCGCCACGGATCGAGCCAGAGCTGCTGATGCAGTTTAAGCCTGCAGTTTTCATCGTCAGTCCAGCAGGCCCATTCTTCGCGCTGAATATCTGCCGCCAGGTTAAACAGCAGATCGATAAGCTCATCAATATAGCGATTGCGCTGCTGACGGATTTGGTGGTTTTTAGTGCTACCGGTGCTGATTAGCAAATGAATCAGACGGCGACGAATCTGACGAGTGATGCGCTCAAACGGCCCTTGCCCAAAAATTGTTTTCATCTTCAAAGGTGGCTGCTGCTGGGTTTCCCAGAGCGGAGCCGTAGACGGTAATAACCATACTCGCCCGCCACGACTGCTGTTTAAAGAGGATATGTTCTGGGGTTTTGTACCGCCAAAGTTCATCACTGCGAGGTTCGGAAACATCACCAGCGGCTGCGGGTGCCACTCGCCATTTTTACGTGCGGCCCAGATAACTTTGCTTTCTTCGCTAAAACGCAGCGCCACCATGCGATCGTGCAGCGCCTGCGCTAAAGATGAGGAAAACAGCGGGCTAAGCAGATGGTATCCACCTGCTACCGGAACATAGATCTGCTTTGCAAGCTTATGAGATATGGGTTGTTTAGTGGTTAACGCGCGGGAAAATCCTTCCACCCACTGCGCCAGCTGTGCATCGTTTTCCGCCAGTTCTGCCAGCGCGCTGCTATCGCCACGTTGCAGACAGGCAAGCAGTGAATCGCCGTCGGTTTCTGTTTGCAAAAGCTTGGCTACGTCCAGGGCGGCTGCGTTTCCCACGGCGTCTGCTGCGGGTTTGGCAAGCGATGCAGTGGAAAGATAGCCATCCTTTGCCGTAACCGCGCTAAAAATACTGCTGCTTTTTGAGTCGCCGTGCGTGTATTTGGCTGCATGGGTGACAAGGCTAATTTGTCCGGCGCGGTTTGCCGCATCCGTTAGCCAGGCGCGGGTTTCATAGCGCAGTTCCAGTTCACGGCGCTCTTCCAGAAGCCTGCTTTCGTCCTCTCCAGCCGCCAGCCTTTTTTCTTTCGCTTTATCAAACACGTCGAGTTTGGTTTGTTTTCGTGTGGTGATAAAACTTTCGATGAAAGCCGCTATTCCGCTTCCTTCCATAAAATCTCCATTTGATTCAAAAGATTATTTAAATACGATTTCCCTACCATACACGCCAAAAACTGCCGTACAGGCAGCTCGCGCCCTCAGTTGAGGGCGCGAAACACACCAAGCAACGGATGCCATAACCATGTTTCCGTATCCTCGTCTTTAAAGCGCAGATTAATTTCCCCATAACGGTCGCTGACGTCCTTCAGTTCCATATCTCTGGCTTCTGCAACCTGCTGCATAACCTCCGCATACTCGTCTGCTATCCAGGCCGACACGCCTTGCGCCATCTCCAGCACTTGCCGTGTAAACACGCCTGCTTCTTTCCAGCCCGCAGCGCTACCTTCGTCGCGGAGCATAAATGTTGGTTCGTCGAACTCCTCTTCCATACGCAGGAAATATTGTTTTTCCGGCTGTGAGAGGCGAAACGGCTTGCGACGCTGAAGCTCCCCGTTCCAGTTCATTGATTTACTCCACCAGTCCGACGCTACCGCTCTGTCCTGCTTATTTTTGCCCAGTAGCTCCTGCCAGGAACGCCAGTGCTCCAGATTCACCAGGCTTGTGCGATATTCAACCTTCGGCGGGATATCCAGAATCCGCGGCGCGGCGTTAATGTTGCAGTATTGCTCCGGTTGCAGGATTTCAGTGAGGTCATGACTGGTCAGTTTAAAATCGGCTGTTTCAAACCCCGGTTTGCACATGGCGGGAGATTTATTCTGGTAGCCGCGCACATTTTTATTAAGGATCAGTAAGTTTGGGCTTGCAGGAATATTTTGCCGATGGCGCTGTATGCGTCCGGCAAATTGAATCAGCGAACGCATTGAGCTGGGCTCGATTATTCCCCAGTCGGCGTCCCAGTCCCGTCCCACTTCTACAACGGAGGTTGCCAGCACGACAAACAGATGATGCCGGGCGGAACTTTGCTCAACCGTCCGATGAATCTCCGGCTGCTGCCAGAGGGTATTCGGGTTATGGCGGGCGAACGCTTCATCAAGACGCTTTTCCATATGGGAACGCATCACCAGCGGATGCTGGCTGTGATAAACACAATAGTGAACGCAATAATCGTCGGGCGAGGGCATTCCCATCAGGGCTTTCGCCGTGGCGACCAGCGGATTGATATTCGCCATGCGTACCAGCCCCAGCGATACGGTTTTATAGCCGCGGCTCTCGTGATGTTTATCGTGCAGGGCGAACATCTCGCGATAAAAAGCCTGCGCCACCGCCGCAATTACCGAGTCGGCACGGGAAGATACCGGAGAAACAGTGACGATATCCGCCTTACGCAACACGGGTTTTTCAGGCAGACGCTTTGCACGCCGTGCCGCAAACTCACAGTGTGCTTTATAAAAATCGGTCGGGTTATTAAATTCCCCCGGACGGGAATCATCCTCATCAAACCAGGCACAGCAGACATTCAGCGGCTGGCCCGGCTCGCCGCAGGCCTGTTGATAAGCTTTGCGCCCGGTGCAGTACGCAATAAACAGCGCCTGAACCAGCGCCGGAGGTAGCGTGGCGGAAGAGAGCAGCACCCGACCACCGAGCATTCCCGTCCAGTTAACCAGGCGGCAAAGCGCGTGCTGATCGTTAATGTCGAAGTCATCCGGCTCGTCGAGGATCAGATCGCTGGTCAGCAGGCGCAGCATCGGCGCTATCTGTTTGCCGCCGCGCACGCCTTCGGTGCCGGGCATCAGATGATCGATTGTGGCGACCAGCACCGGCGCATCCACCAGCTGTCGCAGCTTTGGATCCTTCTCCAGCCACTGGCGCAGCGGCCCGGTATTGGTAACGCCGTCATAATGTACGTACTGATGTGACTCGAACAGTTCCTCTGCGGAAATACTGCTCGCATCCGGTTCGTTCTCTGTGTGATGCAGTTCCCGCACGGCACGGGAACCAATCAGCACGGCGAGATCGTCCTCGCCCAGCCCAAGCCGCGAGCGAAGCGCATCTCCGGTTTGCAGCGTGAGCGTGCGTAACCCCAGCGCCACGGTAAAACGGCAACCTTCTTCCTCTTGCGACAGGGCATACATAATGCGCGCATTGGCCAGCGTTTTTCCGCAGCCGGTAGAAGCCATATTAATGCCGAAGAAGCCCTGTTTCCGGGAGCGTTCACGCAGGCCTTCGGCAACGTCCCAGGCGCGGTTCTGCCAGCGAAACCGCTCATCCATCGCCCGTTCACGAAATCCTTTATGACGAGTGATTGCAGGCAACTGGCCGCGCAGCCCAGGGAGAGTACGGCCAAGTAAAAAAGCGTGATGGCTGACGCCGACCGTGTGCTCATCCAGCTTTTGTTTTAGCTTGCCGGTTTGACGCTCGGTATTCGCCCATGCGCGATAGCTTTTATCCTGCCAGCCAACAACCGGGTCATGGGCGGAATAGTGGTGATCGGCGAGCATCAAAGCCAGGCGAGCAAGATGCACGGTAAAAGTCTGGTTCAGCGCGCCAAAATCCTGCAACGACACGGCGTGTACTGCGCGTTTCGCCAGTTGCTGCGCCTTTTTACGCCATGTGCTGCTTTGCAGCGGTGTGCCGACCGGGAAAGTCCAGACATGGCGAAAATCGCTATCTCGCCAGTCGCTAAGATGGTTTAACGCATTCCAGTACACGTTAAGCTGAGTCGTCAGCCAAGTCTCACTGCCGGAAAGCACCGGCTCATTTTCACCAAGAAACTGCGGCAGACGATGATGCGAAAGGATCAGCCACGCCACAACCTGCGCCAGCGGCGGCATGCCGATAAACGGGCTGCTGCTCCGCTCTTTATCATCCCTGTGCAGACGTTCCAGCCAGGCCGCTTCGTCATCGCCCGTCAACGTGCCAAGTTTTTCCAGCCATTCTTTGTCAGACTGCGTACCGATAAACGCCTGAAACAAACGCACGGAGATCCACTCATGACGAAAAGGCTGATAGCAATGCGTGCATTTCTCGCCCCGCAAATTGTCCTGAAACAGCGCCCCGGCTTTTCCATAATCGTGAAACAGCCCGGCAATCCCAGCCAGCAGCGCAATACTTTCCGTACTTCGCCAGTTTGACTCATGCTGGCTACGCAGAATATCGCGTGAGGTTCTGTTGGTCGGCACGGTTCCCGTCACGCTAAATCGCCGGGGATTACCTGCAATCCACAATAAATCCGTCTGCCCGCTTTTTTTGATCCAGTGGCAGGCCACCGCCGTATTACGCCTTGCGGTTTTACGCAACAGCCGCCTGAGGGTTTCAAGCCCTTCAAGAGTAATCGCCGTTTGCCAGGTCGCATCGCCTTTACGCTCGGCAAATTGATCGAGAATACGACAGGTTTCCACGCGGGCATTTTTACTGCATTGAGAGATAAGTAAAATATTCATGTGCGATACTGCCCGTATAGCGAAGCCGTGCTCTGCAGAGACGTTATTAATAAATCCAGCGCTTCCGATTGCTGAAAACCGGTAATACAGCGTTGGCGAAACGTTTGTTCATCTTCGCCTTCCATCGCAGCAATAAACGCCTGCGGTAACACCAGCGCATCTTTAATTAGATCGGCAAGATCGAAAACCAGGCCGCCCCGGCGGGTTTTACCATGGAGAACAGCCAGCCCTTGTGGGATCCCTGTTACCCATGTCGCCACTGCGGCAAGCCCATAAGCCAGATAGTTACCGTGATCGAGAAAGCGGTTAGCCGTATCCGTGCCGCCACCCCGTTTAGCCCGGGTAAATCCGCCGTACTGCACGGCCTGGCTGGCAAACTTATAAAGCGTTTTAGTCAGTAACGCTTCCTGCAACATAAGTGCATTTTGCGAATCAGCGGCATCAATTCCTTCGCGAAAGCGCGTAAGTTTGTCCGTAAGCAGGGACGATAAAAGCTGGAAACGATCTTCGCGCTGCATTCTGGCGCTCAGCCAGTGGCGCTCGATTTGTTCAATGCGGATCCGCTGGAACGTTTTGGCAGCAGCCAGACGTTTTTCTTCATCGAACCAAAATGATACCCAGTTCTGAAGATATTCCGTAGGACGATATTCGCTTTGCGGCGTGATCCAGGAAACGTCAATATCCATTTCGTTACCGGAATAAAGCGGCGTGCCACCCCCGCCGCAAAATCCAACTACTACCCCGGCCCGGGCAAATTCACGCATCGCAGCCTGAGTCACCGAAGTACCTGTTCCCAGCATGACTACAGTGGTATTTGCGATAGGGATATTCCAGTAAAGAGATTCTTTACCTTCGTCGGTAACATATTCCACCCGCCCGCCATTAACCAGTACACGACAATATTGCAGATAATAAATATTGGCGCGCTTTGAATGCAGAATAGTTTTTAAGTCCGAAGGCATAAGCATAACGGGAATATCCTTGAGGGAGTAAGATCCGATTCTGGAACAATATTCCCGGCATCCACTGGCTAAGTCATTAGCTTAACCCCTGACTGTGAGCTACCTCACATGCCAAATGACATAATTTTGACGCTAAACAAGCGGTTGTAATTTTTATTACAAAAGTTGGCTGGTTGAGGAGAGTCTGGAGAGGTTGATTTTTGGGCTACCTGTACGGCAGTGAACGGTCGTTCATATGCCACCGGCGGCTACTTCGTGCTTCTAAGCTGCCTGTACGGCAGTGAACATTATCGTACGCATGAGAACATGGCCCTGAGACTTCTAAGCTGCCTGTACGGCAGTGAACATTATTGATCAG
>DALYUA010000229.1:0-5776 GCA_031993245.1 Buttiauxella sp.
CAATGAAGAACGAAAGGTAAACGCCAACAAACGAGACGCTAATCGCCACGGCCAGCGCGACCAGCATCATCGATAAAAATGTGCGGGTCAGCAGGGCGGCGATGGCGCCGGGAGCAATCAGCAGGGAAATCGCCAGGATAATCCCCACCGCTTTCAGGGCGGCCACGATGGTCAATGACACCATGCATAGCAGGCCGTAATGCAGGAGCGTGACGTTAAGCCCGGATGCCTGTGCCTGAGTAGGATCGAAGGCGTGCAGCAGGAAATCCTTCCACTTTAAGGCAATAATTCCGGCGGTAAACAGCGCGATAATGCCCGTCTGAATCATGTCCGCCTGACCGACGCCGAGCATATCGCCAAAGAGAATGTGATCGAGGTGGATATCCGGTTTCAGGTAGACATACAGCACCAGGCCCGCGCCAAACATGCCGGAGAAGACGATGCCCATCACGGTGTCGCGCTTGATGCGGCTGTTGTCCTGCAAAAATCCCGTTGCCAGCGCGCAGAATAAGCCTGCCACAAAGGCGCCAATGCCCAGCGGTAAGCCGACCATCCAGGCCACCACCACACCGGGAAAAACCGCGTGGCTCATGGCATCGCCCATCAGCGCCCAGCCTTTCAGCACCAGGAAGCAGGAGAGCAGGGCGCAGGGAACGGCGATCAGCGCGGTCATCGCCAGCGCATTGATCATAAAGCCGAACTGGAAGGGCGAAAGCAGCGTATCGATGAAATTCAAAGGGCTACTCCTTGCGCCAGGCGTGCGCGTTTACGGTTTGCCAGCAGGCCGTGTTTCGGTGCAAAAACAAAGGTAATCAGGAACAACATGGTTTGCAGCACGACGATAATTCCGCCCGTTGCGCCGTCGAGGAAATAGCTGATATACGTGCCGACCGCGCTGGTCACGCTGCCCAGCGCCACGGAAATCAACAGCAGTTTCGGGAAACGGTCGGTCAGCAGATAAGCGGTTGCGCCCGGCGTGACCACCATGCAGATCACCAGAAACGCGCCGACGGTTTGCAGTGCGGCAACGGTGGTGACCGAAAGCAAAGTAAAAAACAGCCCCTTTAACAGCACAGGATTCAGGCCAATCGAACGGGCATGATTCTCATCGAAAAAGGTCACCATCAGGTCTTTCCATTTCACCAGCAGGATGGCCAGTGAAACAAAGCCGATCGCCGCCAGCTGGACGATATCAGAGGGCGCGATAGCGAGAATATTACCCAGCACTATGGTCTGAATATTCACCGATGTTGGGTTAAGCGAAACCATAAACAGCCCGAGGCCGAAGAATGAGGAGAAGATAAGCCCGATGATGGTGTCCTCCCGCAGGCGCGTGCGCTGATTTAAGAACAGCATGGTGGCCGCCGCCAGGCCTCCGGAGAAGAACGCGCCGATGGAAAAGGGCAGGCCAAGCATATAAGCCCCCGCTACGCCCGGCACAATAGAGTGTGAAAGCGCATCGCCAATTAGCGACCAGCCTTTGAGCATCAGATAACAAGACAGGAATGCACACACGCCGCCGACCAGCGCCGATACCCAGATGGCGTTGAACATATAGTTATAGGCGAACGGCTCCAGCAAAATGTCCATCGGTTAGTCTCCTTTCATCTGCCCGGCAGCGCGGATAAACGGGCGTTCGTCGTCCGTTACCACGCTGGTTTCCAGACCGGTTAGCGTGACGTGCCGCAGCACGCCGCTGAAGGCAATTTCGAGGTTTTCCTGGGTGAACGTTTCGCGTGTTGGGCCACAGGCGAGCACCGTGCCTTTCACCAGCACGGTGTGGTCGCAGTAATCGGTAACCGCGCCAAGATTGTGGGTGGCGACAAGCATAGTGCGGCCTTCGTCGCGCAGCTCACGCAGCAGGTTGATGATTTGCTCTTCGGTTTTGACATCCACGCCGGTAAACGGCTCGTCCAGCAAAATCACCTGGCCGTCCTGAGCGATGGCGCGGGCTAAAAAGACACGTTTTTTCTGTCCGCCGGAAAGCTCGCCGATCTGACGATGACGGAAATCGCTCATGCCAACGCGGGTAAGCGCATGGTCGACAGCTTCCTTGTCGGCTTTGCCGGGAATGCGCAGCATGCCCATGTGCCCGTAGCGACCCATCATCACGACGTCCTCCACCAGCACCGGGAAAGACCAGTCCACATCTTCAGACTGGGGCACATAGGAGACCAGATTCTGACGCAGCGCTTTTTTGGTCGGCATACCGAGAATAGTTATGCTGCCTCTCGCCAGATGAACAAAACCCATAATGGCTTTAAAGAGCGTGGATTTGCCGGAACCGTTAACCCCGACCAGCGCCGCAATGCTGCCGGTTGGGATCTGGAATGTGGCTTCGCGCAGGGCGGTATGGCCGTTGCGGTAGGTTACGCTGGCGTCCTGTACGGAAATACCGGAGATCATTTTTCTGCTCCTTCGGTTATACCGCTGACAATGGTGCTGGTGGTGACGCGCAATAAGTCTAAATAAGTGGGAACCGGGCCATCTGCCGCGCTCAGGGAGTCCACATACAGCACGCCACCGTAGTGGGAGCCTGATTCACGCGCTACCTGGCGGGCTGGCTTATCGGAAATGGTGCTTTCGCTGAATATCGCCGGGATATTGTGCTGGCGGATGGTATCGATGACTTTTCGCACCTGCTGCGGCGTGCCCTGCTGGTCGGCGTTGATCGGCCACAGATACAACTCTTTCAGCCCGTAGTCATTGGCGAGGTAAGAGAACGCGCCTTCGCTTGTTACCAGCCAGCGTTTGTCTTCAGGAATGTTGTTCAGTTCTTTACGCAGCGGTTCGAGGGTTTGCTGGATTTTTTGCTTATAGGCTGCGGCATTTTTTGCGTAGATTGCCGCATTGTCTGGATCGTATTTACTGAAAGCATCGCGGATATTATCGACATAAATCAGCGCGTTTTTGGGCGACATCCAGGCGTGCGGATTCGGTTTGCCGTTATAGGGACCTTCGGTAATGCCGGTCGGCTTGATGCCGTTTGAAACCACCACTTCCGGCACGCCGGAAAGGTGCTGATAAAACTTCTGGAACCACAGCTCGAGATTCAGGCCGTTGGCTAAAATAAGCTGCGCGCCCTGCGCACGGCGGATATCTCCGGGCGTTGGCTGGTATTCGTGAATTTCGGCACCAGGTTTGGTAATGGACTCAACGTTTGCCGCCTCACCCGCCACGTTTTTGGCCATATCCGCGATGACGGTAAAGGTGGTAACCACTTTAAATTTTTCCTTCGCCCACGACTGGGTGGAAATGAGTGATAACGCCACCATCATGCCCGCTAACACGATTATTTTGTTCACCGTCATTTTTCCGACCATCTCATTCCCTCTGGTTCGCCTGATAAGTAACCAAATATAGCAATTGCTATAAAACATAGCTGTAGCTATGTTTAAACGCAAATAATTATCATTTGTTAAGCGTGCGTATAATTTTTAGACGGGACTAACCCGGCAGAACGCCGGGCTAGTTTGTGCAGGAAGATTACAGAGTAAAGGCGTCAAAATCCGTTGCGTCATGACGTTCGGGTAGTTGCTCGTCGCCCCAGGTGCGATTCACGATACGCCCGCGCTTAACGGCAGGACGATTCGCCACTTCATCGGCCCAGCGGTTAAAGTTTTTATAAGAAGCGATATCAAGGAATTCGGCAGAGTCGTACAGGCCGCCTTTTGCCAGCGCGCCGTACCACGGCCAGATGGCGATATCGGCAATGGTATATTCATCGCCTGCGATAAAGCGATGATTCGCAAGCTGGTGGTCCAGTACGTCAAGCTGGCGTTTCGTTTCCATCGCAAAACGGTTGATGGCGTATTCGATTTTCAGCGGCGCGTAGTGATAGAAATGACCGAAACCGCCCCCCAGGTAGGGTGCGGAACCCTGTAGCCAGAACAGCCAGTTCAGCGTTTCGGTTCGTGCAGCGATATCTTTCGACAGGAAATGACCGAATTTATCTGCCAGATAAAGCAGGATAGAACCGGATTCGAACACGCGAACTGGCGGCGTGGCTGAGTTATCCAGCAGCGCCGGAATTTTGGAGTTTGGATTTACTTCGACAAAGCCGCTGGAGAACTGATCGCCCTCGCCGATACGAATCAGATGCGCATCGTATTCCGCCCCGCTTATGCTCAGCGCGAGCAACTCTTCAAGTAGAATCGTTACCTTCTGGCCATTAGGCGTGCCCAGCGAGTAAAGCTGTAGCGGATGCTTGCCCACGGGCAGCGTTTTTTCGTGCGTCGGCCCGGCAATCGGGCGGTTGATGTTGGAGAACTGGCCTGCTTCGGACTTGTGCCAGGCCCAGACTTTTGGCGGTTGGTAGTTGTTTTCGGACATGCTGTTGACCTGCCTTCTGATGAGCAATGGGAAGAGAGATAATGACCCTGAAGTGTAGCAGGAGGGAAGCGGGGGATGGCATATCGCTAAAAACAGAAAGCCCGGCCGCGATTGATGCGGGCTCCAGATCGGGTTTTTCCAGGGCGTGAATATCGACCTGATAAATATGGGTTTCGGGGCCGTGGTATCATCTCCATCCATATAACCGAGGATTATATTAATAATGATTTTTTATAAAAGTATTAAGCGGTGGCAACTTAACGGTAGAAACGCCGCTACTGCCCGGCGCTCTCCAGCACCGAATTAGTCCCGCTAACCACTCCGCCGATATTATTCAGGTGATGGCGAAACCACAGAGGCAAAGACGGAACGGTCACTTACCAGACAACGATAAAAAATCCTAGTCTAAATGATAGGCTGGGATTTTAGACTATTTGCTTTACCTGTATTTTCTGCAATTACGATAATAAAGCGACCAGCACCCGCCATCTCCTTCAACCCCACAAAATAAACTCACTTTAAAAATTTTATTTAGATCATAGGAGGGCGAATCTATTTTCAACTCTTTTGTTATGTATGGGTATATATCTATTAAGAATAACCGTTAACAAAACAGTGATAAAAAAGATATTGCTGCGCCAATTACCATATATAAAGGGCTAAAATTCTTTTAACTTTAGATGATATCATTTCTTATCTCCTGAACTACCATTCAAAGGCTTACCTAATCGATCATTTATATATTCTGTAGAAGCAGAACCACCCATGTCACCAATCGTTCCCGGTAACGGATCTAACGGTAAAGGCTTCGATATCCTCACTCCCACTTCAACCCATTCCCAGTTCTTCCAGTTTGGATTAAGCACCTTATCAAGCTGCCCCTGAGCCAGTTTGCCGACCCCATAACCCAGCCCGGATGCCGCACCACTTATTGCTCCGCCTTTCAGCGGGTCATCTCCCTTCAGCCAGCTCGACGTGCCGCCACTCACTGCATTCACTCCCATGGTACCCCACAGCCCGGTTCCTGCTGTGAATACACCTGTCCAGTAACCCAGAATGACATCATTCAGATTTACTTCCCCGTTAATCAGCCAGCCCACACCCGCACTGGCTCCCGCACCTATCAGGCTGGTTGTTCCCGCCGCTGCCGGTAATAACGGCCAGGCCACTGCGCTGCCCACTGCTGCCACCGCCGTTTCACATGACACCGGTGTACCACCACTACAGGCTTCCCTGATAGCTGCCTGTTGCTGCTCCTGCCATTTTTCTGTTGTTCCCGGCTTCTGTTTATTTGCCGCAGCCAGAACGCTGCCGAGGTTATTGTTTTCCACCGTCGTCTTCCCGCCCTGTGCACCGGCCAGGGCAGACGAGGTGCTGTCGCCTGCCCGCCCGCCCGCTATGCCTGCGGCGATGGTGGCCAGCGAACTGACCGTCTGCTTCTCTG
>DALYUA010000230.1:0-5726 GCA_031993245.1 Buttiauxella sp.
GACATAAACGTTCGTAAAGCCGCCTGCGGCAGCAAGCTGGCGAAATACGGGCACCGGATCGTCTGTTAATGCCACCTTCTCCAGAGAACGAACGATCGCCATTTTGCTGTTCACCCAGTCGGTAATGGCAACGGCGTGGCTTTCACTGGTGCTTTTCAGCGTCTCCTCAATAGATTGCTGATTGTCGGCGCGTGTAACCCGATAGTTAATAATGGTGTTGAGAAGAAGGGCGACAGTCAAACAGCCAGCCGTCACACAAATAATGCGAGCGCGTATTGACCTGAACATGATGTTTTCCTGCTGTGTTATTTTCGGAAACTATCGGCAAAAACAGCAGGAAACTTGATGGTTCAGGGCAAGGTATAAGTAAAAAATATTACCCCAGGGGAATTATTAGAATGTTAATACTTTATCAGCGCTCAGCGTCCACTCGGCCAGTTCGACCAGCGTGCCGATAGCAATACCGTCAGCCAGCGGCAAAGCCGTAATGCCGCGTCCGTCGGTGCAGGTTTTGCATAATTTCACCGGTACGTCCTGAGCGGTAAGAATTTCCAGCATCTGTTGAATATTGTATCCCTCGGCCGGCTTCTGACCGCGTAATCCTGCGGTGACCGCATCGGACATTAAAAAGAGTTTCAGATCCGGCCGCTGCGGCTGCTCCAGCAGCGCAATGGCCAGGCGCAGGCTGTTAAACAGAGACTCGCTGCCATAGGCAGCCCCGCTGGCAATAATCACTATGTTCTGCATTTTTTCTCCTTTGTGCCAGAAGGCACGCTTTTTGCTTAAACCAAAGATATCACTTTGCTGTTCAGGAGCGTTTTATGATCCCCACATCCCGCGACTTTCTGCTGGCCGCCCGCACCCGTGGACGTGAACAGTTGCAGGATATCCTGCAAATCGGACAGCTTACCGAACGGGTAGCCAGGCTTGTCCATATGCTACAGCGCGAGCGCGGGGCTTCCAACATCTGGCTTTGTTCTGCGGGCAGCCTGTTCGGGGACGAGAGGCAGGGCTGCGCACAGGATGTCGATCGCGAAACGGCGCTTTTCAGGCAGGCCATCGCCCGACCGGACTACCTGCCGGGCAGCGTGCTGTTCGTCAGTCTCGCCTGCGCGTTGCACTATCTTGAACGTTTACCTGAGCTGCGCGAAAAAATCTCCGTGCGGAAAATCACCCCGCCTGAAGCGATGGAGCAGTTCAACTGTACGCTGCGCCATTTGCTCAGCATCGTACCCGAAACCAGCAATGCCGTGGATGACGCTGGCGTAGCCCGCTCGCTGGCGGCGCTGTTCAGTTTTATGCAGGGCAAGGAGTTCGCGGGCCAGGAGCGGGCGATTGGCGCGCTTGGCTTCACGCAGGGGGCATTCAGCGACGCGCTGCGTCAGCAGCTTGTGGATCGCATAGACAGCCAGCAACGTTGCTTTGAAACCTTTTGCAGCATGGTTGATGCGCCGCTGCGTCAGCATTATCAGTCCAGCGGTGAGCCTTGTCGTGAGACGGAACAGCTCAGGCGGCTGGCGTGTACTCGTTCGGGCGTCGAAGGGATGCAGGCGGATCGTGCGCTGCGCTGGTTTACCTTATTGACTGCCAGAATCGATGCGCTAAGAGAGGTCGAGGAAAAGCTGATCGGGGCTGTAATAGCACAGACGCAGCAGGCGCTCGGGCAGTTATTACAAGAAACGCCGCTTAGCGAAACCGAAATAGTGAGCTGGGTGGCAGGGCATGCCAGCGACGACAATGAACGTTATCTCGATCGCCACCTCCTGCCGCTGGTACGTCAGCAGGCGCAACAGCTGGAAACGATGGCGCAGCAATTGGCTTCGCTTCAGGCGACGCTTGAGGAGCGCAAGGTCATTGAGAAAGCCAAAGCGTTGCTGATTCGCCATCAGGGTTACAGCGAGGAACAGGCCTGGCAGACGCTGCGGAAAATGGCGATGAACCAGAATAAACGGATGGTTGAAGTGGCCGGCGCGATGATAACCGTCGCCGATATCTGGCAAACAGCTGCGAAGGAGTAGCTGCACAGCCAGCGGGCAAAGCGTGCGTTTTTATGGTGCGTATCACTCTTTTTTTAAATCTATTACCCCTGTTTCAGGCGCTTTCTAAACTGGCACGCGGGTTGCATTGTTTCTTACTGAGTTAATTTCCATTTCTCCAGGTTGCGCCAATGGCGGTGCGAGACTGGCAGGACAAAGGCGTCCTTCAATGTGCTGATCCACATTGATGGGCGCTTTTTTTTTACTTTTTTCAGGAGGAAACCGATGAGTGAGAAAACCATAGCCTTCTCGCGCCGCCGGTTGTTACAGGTGGGTGCCGTACTGGGCGGTGCATATTTGCTGCCGGGGGTAATGAATGCCGCCTGGGCTGCGGGCAGCGACAAGCCGGAGCAGGCCACGGTGAAAGTCGGTTTTATCCCGCTGACCGACTGCGCCTCCATCGTGATGGCGTCCGTCAAAGGCTTTGATAAGAAATACGGCATCACGATTGTGCCGAGCAAAGAAGCAAGCTGGGCGGCAGTGCGCGACAAAATGGTCTCCGGCGAGCTGGACGCGGCCCACGTGCTCTATGGCTTGGTCTACGGGCTGGAGATGGGTATCGCGGGTAAACAGCAATCTATGGCTAACCTGATGACGCTCAACAACAACGGCCAGGCGATCTCGCTCTCGATGGATCTGGCAAAACAGGGGGTGACCGATGCGCCAGGTCTGAAAAAGCTGGTCGCAAGCCATGAGCCGGGAACCTTTACCTTCGCTCATACTTTTCCGACCGGCACCCACGCTATGTGGCTTTACTACTGGCTGGCGAACGCGGGTATTCACCCGTTCAACGATGTGCGCACCGTGGTCGTGCCGCCGCCGCAGATGGTAATGAACATGCGCATCGGCAACATGGTTGGCTTTTGCGTGGGCGAGCCGTGGAACCAGCGCGCCATTAACGACGGTATTGGCTATACGGCGGCAACCTCGCAGTCCATCTGGCCGGATCATCCAGAAAAAATCCTCGGTACACGCAGCGCCTGGGTCGAGCAAAACCCGAATACCGCCCGCGCGTTAGTTGCGGCAATTCTTGAAGCCTCGCGCTGGATTGATGCGAGCGAGGATAACCGTCGGGAAACGGCCAGCGTGCTGGCCGGGCGGGCATATCTCAATACCAAAGTCGACTACCTCACCGGGCGCATGCTTGGGCAGTACGACAATGGCCTCGGCAAAAAATGGCAGGAGAGTCACGGCATGCAGTTTTTCCGCGATGGCGAAGTGACCTTCCCATGGCTTTCCGACGGCATGTGGTTCCTGACGCAGCACCGCCGCTGGGGATTGCTCGACCACGACCCGGACTATCTCGCTGTCGCCCAGCGTATTAACCGTATTGATGTCTACCGTCAGGCCGCCGCCGCCGTGGGCGACGTTGCCTTACCCGCAAACCACATGCGCAGCAGCACGCTTATGGATGGCACTACCTGGAACGGCAGCGATCCTGCCGCCTACGCCGCAAGTTTCGCCGTTAAACGTTAGGGGGAAATCATGGATCTACAGGCCCAGAAAACCTCAGCCGCCGAGCTGAATACCCCGGTTGGGGAAGTGATTGTATTGCCGCCGGTCGCGGTGCGTCGTCGCCGTCCGCTTTGGCGGCAGCTAAGTCTGAGCATCTTCCAGCGCCTCGTGCCTGCGCTGCTCGGCATGGGTTTGCTGCTCGTGGTCTGGCAAATCGCCGCGTTAAACAGCAAAGGTTTCCCAACGCCGCTTAGCACGCTGGATTCCGCCATCACTCTTTTTGCGGACCCGTTCTATAACGCCGGGCCGAACGACCAGGGTATCGGCTGGAACGTCCTCGCTTCACTTCAGCGCGTTGCCGTGGGGTTTGGCCTGGCGGCTATCGTCGGCATCCCGGCGGGCTTTTTGATTGGCCGTTTCACCTTTCTCGCCCGCATGTTTAATCCGCTTGTCGCGCTTTTGCGCCCGGTCAGCCCGCTGGCCTGGCTGCCGATTGGCCTGCTGCTGTTTCAGAAGGCGGAACCGGCTTCTGGCTGGACAATCTTCATCTGCTCCATCTGGCCGATGGTCATCAACACCGCCGAAGGGGTGAGGCGCATCCCGGAAGATTATCTCAATGTGGCGCGCGTGCTGAAGCTCTCCGAATGGACGGTAATGCGCCGCATTCTGTTTCCGGCCGTGCTGCCGGCGGTACTGACCGGCGTGCGCCTGTCGATTGGTATCGCCTGGCTGGTCATCGTCGCGGCGGAAATGCTCACCGGCGGCCTGGGCATCGGCTTTTGGATCTGGAACGAGTGGAACAACCTCAACGTCGAAAACATCCTGATTGCGATTGTGATTATCGGCGTCGTGGGGCTGCTGCTGGAGCAGGGTTTAATGCTGCTGGCGCGTCGTTTTAGCTGGCAGGACAAATAAGGGGAACACCATGAAGAAAATTATTCAGGTTCAGAACGTCAGCCAGCGTTTCTCCACCGCCAGCGGCGAGTTTTTAGCGCTCAGCAACGTTAGCTTTGATATTGCGCAGGGGGAAACCATCAGCCTGATCGGTCACTCCGGCTGCGGCAAATCAACGCTGCTCAACCTGATTGCGGGCATCACGCTGCCCTCTGAAGGCGGGCTGCTGTGCGACAACCGGGAGATTGCAGGGCCAGGCCCGGAGCGGGCTGTTGTGTTCCAGAACCACTCATTGCTGCCGTGGATGACCTGCTTTGAAAACGTGGCGCTGGCGGTGGATCAGGTCTTTCGCCATACCATGAACCGCGCCGAGCGCCGCGAGTGGATTATTCACAATCTGGAGCGCGTGCAGATGGGCCATGCGATTGATAAACGGCCCGGAGAAATCTCTGGCGGCATGAAACAGCGCGTAGGCATCGCCCGCGCGCTGGCGATGAAGCCGAAAGTGCTGCTGATGGATGAGCCGTTCGGCGCGCTGGATGCGCTGACCCGCGCCCATCTGCAGGACGCCGTGATGCATATCCAGCAGGAGCTGCACACCACTATTGTGCTTATCACCCACGACGTGGACGAGGCGGTGCTGCTTTCCGATCGCGTGCTGATGATGACCAACGGCCCGGCGGCAACGGTTGGCGAAACGCTGCATGTCGATTTGCCGCGCCCGCGTAACCGCGTTGAGCTGGCCGAAGAGAGTCGCTATCACCATCTGCGCCAGCAGGTGCTGCGCTTCCTGTACGAAAAGCAGCCAAAGGCTGCCTGAGGAGGCGGGCATGCAGCGACGACTGATCGTTATCGGCAATGGTATGGCGGCAATACGCCTCGTTGAGCGTCTGGTGGTGCATGCCGCTGGCCGCTTTGCTATCACCGTTTTCGGCGAAGAGCCGACGCTCAGCTACAACCGCATCCTGCTCTCGCCGGTGCTGGCGGGGGAAAAATCGGCTGCCGCCACGCGGTTACACGACGCCGCCTGGTACGTTTCCCACGGCGTTGAGCTGCTGACGGGTGAAGCGGTGCTGGCTGTTGATAGCTCAGGCAAAACCGTGCGCACAGCTAAACGCACGATGGGGTACGACGAGCTGGTGTTCGCAACCGGATCGCTGCCGTTTATTCCGCCCATCGACGGACACCGGCTTCCTCACGTACACGGTTTTCGCACGCTGGCAGATGTGGATGCGATCCTCAGCGGCAAAGGCGATGCCGTGGTGCTCGGCGGTGGTTTGCTTGGCGTGGAAGCCGCCGCAGCGCTTAACGCGCGCGGCGTTCGTGTCACGCTTGTTCATC
>DALYUA010000231.1:0-5704 GCA_031993245.1 Buttiauxella sp.
GACATCGCCGTTAGTACCCTGATAAGTGGTGCCGGGCTGATGGGCAAAGACATCCCAGATTGACGGGCCTTTGCCATCGGCATCGTGACCGCCCTCGACCTGATACGCCGCGGTTGCGGCACCCCAAAGAAAGTGTTGCGGAAAAGCTGACATGACTACGCTCCTTGAGTTGACTCGACCCGGGCAGTGTAGGCAAGGCCAGCGAGAGGCTGCAACCGGTTTCCGAAACCGGTTTCATATTTGCGAAGTGAATCACTCTTGCACTCCTGGCCACGATGGCGGGCAAGTATCTAACCAGCAGCCAACAACTAAACTTCCTGTTGTTACACTCCAGGGGATGGTGTCAAATGGGAGCGCCCATAAAAGTGAGGAATACAAATGAGTGATAATATTCGTGTCGGTCTAATCGGTTACGGTTATGCCAGTAAGACTTTTCATGCGCCACTCATCGTTGGCACGCCGGGGATGGAGCTTGCGGCGGTATCCAGCAGCGACGAATCTAAAGTCCATGCGGACTGGCCAGCAATGCCGGTCGTCTCCGACCCGCATCATCTGTTTAACGACCCTGCTATCGATCTCATTGTGGTTCCTACCCCCAACGATACTCACTTCCCGCTGGCGAAAGCTGCGCTGGAGGCGGGCAAACATGTGGTGGTCGATAAACCGTTCACCGTGACGTTGTCACAGGCTCGTGAACTGGATGCGCTGGCGAAAAGCCGCGGCTTGCTGTTGTCCGTCTTCCATAACCGCCGCTGGGACAGTGATTTCCTGACGCTGAAAAATTTGCTTGCTGACGGCACGCTGGGGGAAGTGACTTATTTCGAATCGCATTTCGATCGCTTCCGTCCGCAGGTGCGTAACCGCTGGCGCGAGCAGGCGGGCGTGGGCAGCGGCATCTGGTACGATCTTGGACCGCATCTTATCGACCAGGCCCTTAATCTCTTCGGTCTGCCGGTGAGTTTAACCGTCGATCTGGCTCAGCTTCGTCCGGGGGCTCAGGCAACGGATTATTTCCACGCCGTGCTGGCCTACCCGCAGCGTCGCGTTGTGCTGCACGGCTCGCTGCTGGCCGCTGCTGAATCCGCGCGTTACATCGTGCACGGCACCCGTGGCAGCTACGTTAAATATGGACTTGATCCGCAGGAAGATCGTCTGAAATCAGGCGAACGCCTGCCGCAGGAAGACTGGGGCTACGATATGCGTGACGGCGTGCTGACCCAGGCCGTGGGAGAGGTAATGACGGAGCAAACGCTGCTGACTATTCCGGGCAATTATCCGGCGTACTACGCCGCGATCCGCGATGCGTTGACGGGCCACGGTGAAAACCCGGTCCCGGCCGCGCAGGCGATTCAGGTGATGGAGCTGATTGAGCTGGGCATTGAGTCTGCGAAGAAACGTGCAACGCTGAATCTGGCTTAAGTAACTTTCACTATCGCGGCCCGGCTTTCTCCGCCAGGGGTGAGCCGGGTTTGTTATATAAGTCCCGTAAACGTAAATAAAGGACAGATGATGGGCTGGTTGCAGCGTCTGAAAATCGATAATTTTTTACTGGTGATGATCGCCGTTGTGGTGGTGGCCTCACTGTTTCCCTGTGAAGGGATAGTCAAAACGGGTTTTGAATACCTGACCACGGCGGCCATTGCGCTGCTGTTTTTTATGCACGGCGCAAAGCTTTCCCGTGCGGCGATAGTGGCCGGGATGGGACACTGGAAACTCCATCTGGTGGTATTCCTCAGCACTTTTGTCCTCTTTCCCCTGCTTGGTCTGGCGATGGGCTTTCTGACGCCGACTATTCTCAATCAGCCGCTGTACATGGGCTTTCTTTATCTCTGCGCGCTACCGGCAACGGTTCAGTCGGCTATTGCCTTTACTTCTGTTGCCGGCGGTAACGTGGCGGCGGCGGTTTGCAGCGCCTCGGCATCGAGCATTCTGGGTATTTTCCTGTCGCCGGTACTGGTTGGCACATTGATGAATACCCAGGAGGGTTCGACGGATACGCTGCATGCGATTGGCAAAATCATCATGCAGTTAATGGTGCCTTTTGTGATTGGCCATCTGTCGCGTCCGCTGATAAGCCGCTGGGTGGATAAACATAAAAAACTCATCAACCTGACGGATCGCTCATCTATTTTGCTGGTAGTATACGTCGCGTTCAGCGAAGCGGTGGTAGAGGGGATCTGGCATCAGGTTAACGGCATCGCCCTGTTAGCGATTCTGGGATGTTCGATTGTGCTGCTGGCGATTGTGCTGGTGGTGAATACCTGGGCGGCAAGGCTGCTGGGTTTTAATACTGCCGATGAAATTACCATCGTTTTCTGCGGCTCGAAGAAAAGCCTCGCGAACGGCGTGCCGATGGCAAACGTCCTGTTTCCTGCAAGCGCGGTGGGGATGATGGTGCTGCCGCTGATGATTTTCCACCAGATCCAGCTAATGGTCTGTGCGGTTCTGGCGCAGCGTTATGCGCGAAAAACGGCAAAAGAAAAACGGCAGCTTGAGTCAGCTTCCTGACCAGCCGCCGTGGGTAAAGTTAAGCAGCGCGTACTTTAGCGAGTAACGCCTGCTTTTCAGCCTCGCTCAGGAAGGCAATTTTTAAACCATTCTCCTGCGCGGTACGAATCTGTGCCGCGCTCAGGCCCGCACGTGGCGCCGCAACGGTATATTCATGCACGATGTCGATACCCTGAACGGCCGGGTCGTCGGTGTTAATCGTTGCCAGCACGCCGTGGTCAAGGAATTTGATCAGCGGATGCTTATCCAGAGACGGCACGGTGCTGGTCTGAATATTGGATGTCAGGCAGGATTCAATCCCAATGCCTTGCTCCGCCAGGAAATCCATCAGCGCTGGATCTTCAATTGCCTTGACGCCGTGGCCGATACGCTCGGCGCCCAGCTCGCGAATTGCCTGCCAGATGCTTTCCGGCCCGGCCGCTTCACCCGCGTGAACGGTGATATGCCAGCCTGCATCGCGTGCGCGATTAAAGTGGCTCAGGAACAGGCTACCGGGGAAACCTAGTTCGTCGCCAGCCAGATCCAGGGCGGTGATCTGGTCGCGGTGGGCGAGCAGGGCTTCCAGCTCGGTCTGGCAGGCAGCCTCCCCGAAGGTACGGCTCATAATGCCAATCAGGCGGGCTTCGACGCCAAAATCACGACAGCCATCACGCACGCCTTCGATAACGGCTTCAACGACGCCTGCAACCGGCAGGTTGTGGGTCATCGCCATATAGCCCGGCGAGAAACGCAGCTCGACGTAATGCAGGCCGTTACGGGCGGCATCTTCAATATTTTCCCAGGCGACGCGGCGGCAGGCGTCAAGGGTAGCAAGCACCTTTACACCCCAGTCCAGCTTCGCCAGAAAGCTCACCAAATCAGGGGCGGATTCAACGACCTGCACGTGCGGGATTAAGTCTTCTATGGAGGTTGCCGGAAGCGGCAAATTATACTGGCGGCCCAGATCGAGAATGGTTTGCGCACGAATATTGCCATCAAGGTGGCGGTGCAAATCGGTTAACGGCAGGGTGGTATCAATCATGGTCGCACTCTTTTTTGTTTAAAGTGCGTTACATTATAAAAACATTCACCGGCAAATTGCTATGTGCCGTCACTAATAAGTTGCGCAAATAAACGGGGAGCGGCCTCCCCATAGAGTTATTGCAGAGATTTAATGGCGCCGATCAACCGCTTAACGCCTTCTTCAAGCTTCATTCGCGGACAACCGGCGTTGAGGCGGATAAATCCTTTTCCCTCTTCACCATAGGTATATCCCGGCATGATGGCGACTTTTTGCTGTTCAATCAGCGCTTTTTGCAGTGCCTGGTCATTCAGGCCAAGCGGGCGAAGATCGATCCACGCCAGATAGGTTGACTGCGGCGGCTGCCAGTTGAGTTGCGCAAACTCGCCGTTCAGGGCATCGGCAACGTATGCAAGGTTGCTTTGCAGATAAGCGCGCAGCGTATCAAGCCAGGGTTCGCCTTCACGATAGGCCGCAATATGCGCAACCAGCGCCAGCACTGCCGGAGAGGAAAGCCCGTCCTGGCCTTTCAGGATGTTAAGATAGTTCTGGCGTTCGTATTCATCGTTAATTAATCCATACGCACCGGTCAGAGCAGGGATATTGAAGCTCTTTGAACCTGAGGTAAACAGCGCCCAGGAACCTTTTCCTACCTCGCACCACGGCGTGTGCTGATAGCCTTCCCAGACCATATCCATATGAATTTCATCGCTGATCACGCGCACGTTATGGCGTTCGCACAGCTCCGCCATAGTTTCCAGCTCTTCACGCGTCCAGACTTTGCCCGTCGGGTTTTGCGGGCTGCACAGCAGCATGATTTTACATTCCGGTTTTGCGAGCTGTGTCTCAAGAGCGGCCATGTCGCACATCCAGCCTGCGGCGGAATTATGCAGCGGCGCGCTGAGTACCTGACGCTTGTTGCCTTCAATCGCTTTATAAAACGCATCATAGGCGGGGGTGTGGATAAGTACCGCGTCTCCGGGTTCTGACCACAGGCGTATCAACTGCGAAACCATATAAATAACGGACGGACCGTAGACCAGGCTTTCAGGATCGATAGCGCTGTTAAAACGCTGCTGATACCAGTGCGCAACGGCACCGAGGAAATCGTCGTTCTTCCAGCGGCTGTAGCCGAGCACGCCGTGCGCGAGGCGTTGTTGCAGCGCCGAGAGAATCACCGGAGCGGTCGGGAAATCCATATCGGAGATAGTGAAGGGGAGCAAATCAGCCGCGCCAAAACGGTCTGCCACGTAATCCCACTGGGTGCACCACGTGCCGTGGCGGTCAACGGGAACGGAGAAATCAAACATAACACCTCACAGAAAAACGGGCACCGCAGCGCCCGCTCTTTGGTTTACGCCTGCGCCGTACTCACCAGGCTTGCCATTTCATCTTTAACCGACTGAACCTGCGGCCCTATTACCACCTGCAGGTTGTGCTGGTTTAGCTGCACAACGCCGATGGCGCGGAGGTTTTTCAGCGCGGCGCTGTCAACCAGCGACATATCCTTCACCGTCATACGCAGGCGGGTAATGCAGTTATCCAGCGTGACGACGTTCTCTGCGCCGCCCAGCGCTGCAAGCATCGCCGGAACATTGTAGCCGGATTTACCCACCTGACCGGCAAGCGCTTTTTCCGCGCTGCTGGTGGTGTCGATATCGCGGCCCGGCGTTTTGATGTTAAAGCGAGTGATGGCGAAGCGGAAGATGCCGTAGTACACCGCAAACCAGACTGCCGCCACAACCGGCACCATATACCATTTGGTTGACAGGCCGTGCAGAATACCGAACACCACAAAATCGATAACGTTCCCGTCGGTGTTGCCGATAGTCACACCCAGCACCGCCATCATGGTAAAGCCAAGCCCGGTCAGCAGGGCGTGGATGAGATACAGCACCGGGGCCACGAACAGGAACAGGAATTCCAGCGGTTCAGTAGTGCCGCCAACCACGCAGGCAATGACGCCGGAAATCAGCAGCCCTTTAATTTTGTGGCGGTTTTCCGGACGCGCGCAGTGATACATCGCCAGCGCCGCGCCGGGCAGGCCGCCCAGGAAGGCAGGCATTTTGCCCTGCGAGAGGAAGCGGGTCGCGCTTTCCGAGAAACCGTGTACCGTCGGGCAGCTTAGCTGCGCCTGGAAGATAGTCAGCGCGCCGCTGACGCTATGGCCGCAAACGTCCATCGTGCCGCCAGCTT
>DALYUA010000232.1:0-5686 GCA_031993245.1 Buttiauxella sp.
TTGCCGGTGCTTTTAAAAACAAAGGATAATGTCTTCTGGTTTATTCCAAACACCCGAAAAAACACGTTTTTTGGGTGTTTGTCACCAATCTGAAGCCGACGTGAAGTCGGCTTGAATCTGCTGACAAAGTCCCCTGGTGTTAAAAGTGGTTTTGCCGGTGCTTTTAAAAACAAAGGATAATGTCTTCTGGTTTATTCCAAACACCCAAAAACCACGTTTTTTGGGTGTTTGTCACCGATCTGAAGCCGACGCGAAGTCGGCTTTTTCAATATCTGTTGGGATTAGGCGTTCTCTTTCAGCCAGTTCATCACGATGTCGTGATGGTTGCTGGTTTTAAAGTCATCAAACACTTTCTCGACTTTGCCTTCGCCGTCCAGCAGGAAGCTGATGCGGTGGATGCCGTCGTAGGTTTTGCCCATAAAAGATTTCTCGCCCCACACCCCAAACTGCTCGCAAACCTGATGATCTTCATCGGACAGCAGGGTGAAGTTAAGCAACTCTTTCTCGGCAAAACGCGAGAGCTTCTCTGGCTTGTCGGTGCTGATACCCAGCACTTCCACGCCCGCCTTTTTTAACTCATCCATGTTATCGCGCAGACCGCATGCCTGAACGGTGCAGCCCGGCGTCATCGCTTTGGGATAAAAGTAAACCAGAACGCGCTGTCCCTGGAAGTCGGTCAAATTTACTTGCTCGCCGTCTTGATCGGGCAGGCTAAATTTCGGTGCGCTATCACCGGCTTTCAGTGGGGTCATCACTTCTCTCCGTCTTTAATCATCTTGCTGTGGGTTCACCACGCTAATAGTGCCTTGCGCGTGCAGTTCTGTACATAGGGCTTTAAAGGCCTGCTCAATAATTCCTGCATCTTCTGAGGCAGGACTGTGGGCGGTTATCTGAATATATAACTGCGGCGGGATATTATCCTGAGCGGGCTGCGTGCGGGAAACCAGCTCGGCAATGTTCATATGATGGCTATCAAACAAATCGGTAAAGCGCTCGATCAGATGCGGTGAATCCGTGACTTCTACCTGTACCCAAACCGTGGCAGGCATTGCCGGGCGATCCTGCGCGGCGGTGCGCTTCATGACAATCAGCAGATCCAGCTCGGCACCTTTAAGCGGCAGGGTTGATTCAATCAGGGTTATCGCGTTCCAGCTTCCTGACAGCAGCATAATAAACGTAAACTCTTCACCGAGCATGGCGAGGCGACTGTCTTCGATATTACAGCCGCAACTGCTGACATGGCGGGTGATGGTATTAACAATACCGGGTCTGTCCGCCCCAAGGGCTGTGATAACCAGATAATGGTGGGGTGAAGGAGTCAAGCGCATTCTTCCTGTGAATCGGTGGGATATCATAAGGAAAGCATAAAAAAATTCTGCATACAACCGCGTAGAGTCACCTGGCGGCTTGCTTTTGATCCTGCACCAAACGTACCATTGAGACACTTGTTTGCACAGAGGATGGCCAATGTTCACGGGAAGTATTGTCGCGCTTGTAACACCGATGGATGAGAAAGGTAATGTCTGCCGGTCAAGCCTGAAAAAACTGATTGATTACCACATCGCCAGCGGAACATCGGCGATTGTCTCTGTAGGCACGACCGGAGAGTCTGCAACCTTAAGCCACGACGAGCACGGCGATGTGGTCATGTTAACGCTTGAGCTGGCGGACGGGCGCATTCCGGTGATTGCCGGTACCGGTGCGAACGCCACCTCCGAGGCTATCTCTCTGACGAAGCGCTTTCATAACAGCGGTATCGTGGGTTGCCTGACCGTCACGCCTTATTACAACCGTCCGACTCAGGAAGGGTTGTTCCAGCACTTCCAAGCTATCGCCCAAAGCACCGATCTGCCACAGATGCTGTACAATGTGCCGTCCCGTACCGGGTGCGACATGCTGCCAGAAACCGTTGCTCGCCTTTCGCGAGTAAAAAATATTGTTGGTATCAAAGAAGCGACCGGGAACTTAATGCGTGTTAACCAGATCAAAGAGCTGGTTGCAGACGACTTCATCCTGGTGAGCGGTGACGATGCCAGCTCGCTGGACTTCATGCAGCTCGGCGGCCACGGCGTGATTTCCGTGACGGCAAACGTAGCCGCGCGTGAAATGGCGGAAATGTGTAAACTGGCGGCCAACGGGCAATTTGCTCAGGCGCGTGAGATTAATCAGCGTCTGATGCCGTTGCATAACAAATTATTTGTTGAACCCAATCCTATCCCGGTGAAATGGGCCTGTAGAGAATTGGGACTTGTGGCGACCGATACCTTACGCCTGCCAATGACGCCGCTGACTGACGAAAGTCGTCCGGTGATTATCAGCGCGCTTAAGCATGCGGGTTTGCTGTAAAGTTTAGGGAGATTTGATGGCTTACTCAGTACAGAAGTCGATGGTGGCGAAAGTTACAGTGGTTACGCTTGCGATGCTGCTGGCGGCATGCAGCAGCGACCAGCGTTATAAGCGCCAGGTTAGCGGCGACGAATCCTATCTGGATGCAGCGCCGCTGGCGGAAATCCACGCTCCGGCAGGCATGATCCTGCCCGTGGAGAACGGTCAGTATACTATCCCGGTTACCAACGGCAGCGGTGCGGTAGGCAAACAGCTTGATATCCGTCCGCCGGCTCAACCGCTGGCGCTGGTTAGCGGCGCGCGTACTCAGTTTACTGGTGATACCGCTTCACTGATGGTTGAAAGCGCTCGTGGCACGACGCTATGGCCGCAGGTGGTTAGCGTTATTCAGGCTAATAACTACACCATCGACAAGCGTGATGACGCAAGCCAGACGCTAACCACCGATTGGGTGCAGTGGAACCGTGCCGATGAAGATGAGCAGTACCGCGGCCGCTATCAAATTGCCGTGAAGCCGCAGGGCTACCAGCAGGCGGTGGTAGTGAAGCTGTTGGGCCTGGAGCAGGCTGGCAAGCCAGTATCGGATGCCGCCTCAATGCAGCGCTACAGCGCGCAAATGCTTAACGTTATCAGCGCAGGTCTCGATAAAGCACAAACCGATCTGCAGAACGCGAAGGATAACCGAGCTTCCGCTCAGCTTGATGTCCAAAGCGCCGCAGATGATACCGGTTTACCAATGCTGGTGGTTCGTGGTCCGTTTAACGTAGTCTGGAGCCGCTTGCCGACGACGCTTGAAAAAGCTGGCATGAAAGTTACCGATTCCACGCGCTCTACTGGCAGCATGGCCGTAACCTATAAGCCTTTGTCTGACAGCGACTGGCAGGATTTAGGGGCGAAAGACCCGGAACTGGCCAGCGGTGACTATAAGCTACAGGTTGGCGACCTTGATAACCGCAGCAGTCTGCAGTTTATCGATCCGAAAGGGCATACGCTGACGCAGTCCCAGAACGATGCGCTGGTCGCCGTGTTCCAGGCGGCATTCAGCAAGTAAATTTAAAGGCCGGAGCGATCCGGCCTTTTTTCTGGTCAGCTACGCAAACGTGTGCGTGGTTGCAGATAGCGGAATTTTTAGTTAAATCACACCTGGAGTAAGAAAGATGCAAAAGCAAGCTGAGTTGTATCGTGGCAAAGCGAAGACCGTATACAGCACCGAAAACCCGGATCTGTTGGTGCTCGAATTCCGCAATGATACGTCAGCAGGAGACGGCGCGCGCATTGAGCAGTTTGACCGTAAGGGCATGGTGAACAATAAGTTTAACCATTTCATTATGGCCAAACTGGAAGAAGCGGGCATTCCTACGCAAATGGAGCAGCTGCTTTCCGATAACGAAGTACTGGTTAAAAAGCTCGATATGGTGCCGGTTGAGTGTGTTATCCGCAACCGTGCCGCCGGATCGCTGGTGAAGCGTCTGGGCATTGAAGAAGGTATTGAACTCAATCCGCCGCTGTTTGACCTGTTCCTGAAGAATGATGAGATGCATGACCCGATGGTCAATGAGTCTTACTGCGAAACCTTTGGCTGGGTAAGCAAAGAGCATCTCGCCCGCATGCGTGAACTGAGCTACAAAGCTAACGACGTGCTGAGCAAATTATTTGATGATGCCGGCCTTATCCTTGTGGACTTCAAGCTGGAGTTTGGTTTGTTCAAAGGTGAAGTGGTGCTCGGGGATGAGTTTTCCCCGGACGGCAGCCGCCTGTGGGATAAAGAAACCCTCGACAAGATGGACAAAGACCGTTTCCGTCAGAGCCTGGGCGGCCTGATTGAAGCCTATGAAGAAGTGGCCCACCGTCTTGGCGTTAAATTAGACTGATTGCCTGAAGAGTCTCTCCTCAGGCGGGACCGTTGACAAAGTTTATCGTTTTAAAAGTACGTTAATCCGGCCTAATAAAAACAAAGGATTACGTTTTCTGACTTACCCCAAACCGCCGAAAACCACGTTTTTCGGCTGTTTGCCATCAATCCGATCGGGTGTGTTTTGCGCACCCGCCTTTTCCACATTCTGTTTCTTATGGTAATCCTGAGATTAACCGCCTACGATCAACTATTACAAGTTGTGAATAACGAGGTAGGGTATGCGTTGGCAAGGTCGTCGCGAAAGCGACAATGTAGAAGACAGGCGTAATAATTCTTCCAGCCCGGGCTTTGGCGGCGGCGGTGGGTTCCGTATCCCTCGTGGTAAAGGTGGGATTGCCCTGTTAATCGTCGTAGTTGTTGCAGGCTATTATGGCGTTGACCTCACCGCGCTTCTCTCCGGCGGACAGCCAGTGACTCAGCAAACCACTCAGCGCTCCATTAGCCCGAACGATGATGAAGCGGCCAAATTTACCTCGGTTATTCTGGCCACTACAGAAGATACCTGGGGGCAGATTTTCCAGCAAATGGGTCGCACCTATCAGCAGCCGAAACTGGTGATGTACCGCGGCGCCACCCGTACTGGCTGCGGCACGGGCCAGTCGGTGATGGGGCCGTTCTACTGTCCGACAGACAGCACCGTTTATATCGATCTCTCCTTTTATGATGAGATGAAAAACAAGCTGGGGGCGGACGGCGATTTTGCCCAGGGTTATGTTATCGCCCATGAAGTCGGTCACCACGTCCAGAAATTGTTAGGCATTGAGCCAAAAGTTCGTCAGCTTCAGCAGGGCGCATCCCAGGTTGAAGGTAACAAACTGTCGGTGAAAATGGAGCTGCAGGCCGACTGTTTCGCAGGCATCTGGGGCAACAGCATGCAAAAGCAGGAGGTGCTGGATGTCGGTGATTTGCAGGAAGCGCTGAATGCCGCTGAGGCGATCGGTGACGATCGTCTGCAGCAGAAAGGGCAGGGACGCGTTGTGCCGGACAGCTTTACCCATGGCACGTCTGAACAGCGGTACACCTGGTTTAAACGCGGCTTTGACAGCGGCGATCCTGCACAGTGTAATACCTTCGGGAACAATGTCCGCTAATAGCGCCCGGCTATAAACGGCAATAAGGATTGCAGGCATGGAACAGCTTCGACTTGTCACCGCCGGGATGGCCAGTACCGGTATTCGGCGTCTGCTTATTCTTACGGGCGAAGCCGCGTGGAGTAGCCAGCAGATAAGCTTGCTGACCAGCCAGCTTTCCGGCGACTGGCTATGGGTTGGCGCGGCGCCTGAGCTTGCGCTTAATTGCGCGCCATCGGCTATGCGCACGCTGCTTGGCCGGGAGTTCCTGCATGCGGTGTTTGATGCCCGCAATGGGCTGGATGCTGAAGCGTTTGCGGCCCTTGCCGGGACGCTAAAAGCCGGGAGCTGGTTG
>DALYUA010000233.1:0-5665 GCA_031993245.1 Buttiauxella sp.
AATAACCTTGATGAGTTTTACAAGGTTCGTTTCGCCGAGTTGAAACGGCGCATTTTGATCAGCGAAGAACAAGGTACTGCGCCTAACTCGCGTCACTTACTGAATAAAATCCAGGCTCGCGTTCTGAAGGCCGATCAGGAGTTTGACGAGCTGTATAACGATCTGCTGCTGGAGATGGCCCGTAATCAGATCTTCCTGATTAACGAACGCCAGCTTTCAGAGAACCAGCAAAACTGGCTGCGCCACTATTTCAAACACTATCTGCGCCAGTACATCACGCCAATCCTTATTAACCACGACACCGATCTGGTGCAGTTTCTTAAAGATGATTACACCTATCTGGCGGTTGAGATTATCCGCGGCGCAGACACGCGCTATGCCCTTCTGGAGATCCCGTCCGATAAAGTGCCGCGTTTTGTGAATCTGCCGCCGGAAGCGCCTCGCCGCCGCAAGCCGATGATCCTGCTGGATAACATTCTGCGTTACTGCCTGGATGAAATCTTCAAGGGCTTTTTCGATTACGACTCGCTGAACGCTTATTCGATGAAAATGACCCGCGATGCGGAATATGACCTGGTGACCGAAATGGAATCCAGCCTGCTTGAGCTGATGTCATCCAGCCTGAAACAGCGTCTTACCGCCGAGCCGGTGCGCTTTGTTTACCAGCGCGATATGCCCGACGCGATGGTCGAAATGCTGCGTAACAAGCTGACTATCACCAACTACGACTCCATTATACCGGGCGGTCGTTACCATAACTTTAAAGACTTCATTAACTTCCCGAACGTTGGCAAGGCCAACCTGGTTAACAAACCGCTGCCGCGCCTGCGCCATATCTGGTTCGATAAATTCCGCAACGGCTTTGACGCCATTCGTAACCGCGACGTGCTGCTTTATTACCCGTATCATACCTTTGAGCATGTGCTGGAACTGCTGCGCCAAGCCTCGTTCGACCCGAGCGTGCTGGCCATTAAAATCAATATCTATCGCGTGGCGAAAGACTCGCGCATTGTCGAATCGATGATTCATGCGGCGCACAACGGCAAAAAGGTTACCGTGGTTGTTGAGCTGCAGGCGCGCTTTGACGAAGAGGCCAATATTCACTGGGCGAAGCGCCTGACGGAAGCTGGCGTGCACGTTATTTTCTCCGCTCCGGGCCTGAAAATACACGCCAAGCTGTTTCTTATCTCACGTAAAGAAGGCGACGAAGTAGTGCGTTATGCGCATATCGGCACCGGCAACTTTAACGAGAAAACGGCTCGCCTCTACACTGACTATTCGTTGCTGACCGCCGACGCACGCATCACCAATGAAGTGCGCCGGGTGTTCAACTTTATCGAAAACCCCTATCGTCCGGTGACCTTCGAGTATCTGATGGTATCGCCGCAAAACTCGCGTCGACTGCTCTACGATCTGGTGGATCGCGAAATTGCCAATGCGCAAAACGGTCTCTCTTCGGGCATTACGCTGAAACTTAATAATCTGGTTGATAAAGGGCTGGTTGACAGGTTATATGCTGCCTCCAGCTCTGGCGTTAAGGTTAATCTGCTGGTGCGCGGCATGTGCTCTCTGATCCCAAACCTTGAAGGGATCAGTGATAATATTCGCGTGATCGGCATCGTTGACCGCTATCTGGAGCACGATCGTGTATATGTGTTCGAAAACGGCGGCGACAAAAAAGTCTACCTCTCCTCTGCCGACTGGATGACACGCAACATTGATTACCGCATTGAAGTCGCCGTCGCCATACTTGACCCGCGCCTGAAACAGCGGGTACTGGATATTATCGACATTCTGTTTAGCGATACCGTGAAGGCACGCTATCTCGACAAAGAACTGAGCAATCGCTATGTGCCGCGTGGTAACCGCCGTAAGGTGCGCTCGCAGCTTGCGATCTACGATTACATTAAATCTCTGGAACAACCTGACTAACGCTATGCCGATAAAAAAACATGCTCCCAGGCCGCAGGAGTTTGCTGCGGTCGACCTGGGTTCTAACAGTTTCCACATGGTGATTGCCCGTGTGGTTGACGGCGCGATGCAAATCATCGGACGCTTAAAGCAACGCGTTCATCTCGCTGACGGGCTTAATGCTCAGAATGAGCTAAGTGAAGAGGCGATGGAGCGTGGTCTTTCCTGCCTTGCGCTGTTTGCCGAACGTCTGCAGGGATTTGCGGCAGCGAACGTCTGTATTGTCGGCACGCACAGTCTGCGCGAGGCGGTTAACGCCGAGGTGTTTCTTAAACGCGCCGAGCAGGTTATCCCCTACCCGATTGAAATTATTCCCGGGAATGAAGAAGCACGCCTGATATTTATGGGCGTTGAACACACGCAGCCAGAAAAAGGCCGCAAGCTGGTTATCGATATCGGCGGTGGCTCCACCGAACTGGTAATTGGTGAAGATTTTGAACCTATGCTGGTTGAAAGCCGCCGCATGGGCTGCGTGAGCTTCGGGCAGAATTTCTTCCCGAAAGGTATAATTACGCCCGAAAACTTCAGGCGGGCGCGCCTCGCGGCGGTACAAAAACTGGAGAATCTCTCCTGGCAGTATCGTCTGCAGGGCTGGAACGTGGCGATGGGGGCTTCCGGCACCATTAAGGCCGCACATGAAGTGCTGGTCAATATGGGCGAGAAGAACGGTCTTATTACGCCAGAACGGCTGGAAATGCTGCGCGACGAAGTGCTGAAGTTTAAAAACTTCGATTCAATGAGCCTGCCGGGTTTATCCGAAGAGCGCAAAGCGGTGTTTGTCCCAGGCCTTGCCATACTCTGTGGCGTGTTCGATTCCCTGGCTATCCGCGAGCTTCGCCTGTCCGACGGAGCGCTGCGTGAAGGGGTGCTATATGAAATGGAAGGCCGTTTTCGTCATCAGGATATTCGTATCCGCACCGCGCAGAGCCTTGCGGATCAGTACCATATCGACAGCGATCAGGCCAGGCGAGTGCTGGTCACAACCGAGCATATTTATCAGCAATGGGAAAGTCAAAACCCTAAGCAAGCCAATCCGCAAATGGCGGCTTTGCTAAAATGGTCCGCCATGCTGCATGAGGTGGGGCTGAATATTAATCACAGCGGTTTGCAACGCCACTCGGCCTATATTTTGCAACACAGCAACCTGCCCGGTTTTAATCAGGAACAGCAGATGCTTATCGCTTCGCTGGTTCGTTATCACCGCAAGGGCATTAAAATTGACGATTTGCCACGCTTTACGCTGTTTAAGAAAAAGCAGTTCCTGCCATTGATACAGATTTTGCGCCTGGCCGTGCTGCTCAACAATCAACGACAGGCCACCACAACGCCCCCAACGCTGGTGCTGGAAACCGAAGAGAATCACTGGACGCTGCGTTTCCCGTACGACTGGTTTAGTCAGAATACGCTGGTGCTTCTCGATCTGGAGCGTGAGCAGCAATACTGGGACAGCACGCCCGGCTGGAAGCTAAAGATTGAAGAAGAAGCCAGCCCGACGGTTGCGGCCTGAGTTATCTGCGGCAGATGGCGTGAACGCTTTTCTGCCCTACAGAATTTCACTTTCAGGCGTATGCAACAGCGATTCCAGCGGCTGCGGATAACCAATTAAATATCCCTGCATATAATCAATACCGAGGTGTTGCACCGCGTCCTTCAGCGCCTCGCTTTCCACATATTCAGCCACGACCTGCATTTTTTTCATTCTTGCCAACTGGCAGATAGATTCGACAATCTGATAATCCAGACTGCTGGTAAGCAGGTTGCGAATAAAGCTGCCGTCAATTTTCAGTATATCCGCGCTGATATTTTTCAGACGCGCATAGCTGGCATAGCCCGTACCAAAATCATCAATAGCCACACGGCACCCCATGCGCTGAAGCGCGGTAAGTGTCACGTTAGCCTGCTCGATATTGGTCAGCGAGTTGCTTTCCGTCACTTCGAAAATCAGCTGCCACGGCTCGATATTGTATTTTTCAAGCAGGCTTTTAACCTCTGACGGGAACTGTACGCGGCTAACGGAAGCGGGTGTCAGGTTGACGGCAAAACGGCAACCGGGCAGTTGCTCACGACTGTTGTCCATAAATCGCAGAGTCGCTTCGAATACCCAATGGTCAATTCTCGACGACAGGCCAAATTCATGCGCGACAGGTAAGAAAGTGTCCGGGGTGAATAATTCGCCATTCTCACCCTTCATGCGAAGCAGTATTTCATGATACGAATCGCCGCGCATGCCTTCAATACGCTGCGCCATCAGAGTAAAACTGCCGCAGTCGAGGGCGATTTGTAGACGATTCATCATCGCAACCTTGCTTTTAACCATATTCTGAACCTGCTTTGAGCCTTGTTGCTGCAGATTTTCAGGATGATAAGTAGTAAGAGAAAGCTCAGCCATAGTACTGAGCTCACCCAGCAAGAGATAGAGATGAGATATCGGATGCTTTACGTAGCAATAGCTAATGCCGACCTGCGGCTGAAGCGGCATACCATCCCACATAAAGCGGAACTGCTTTATGTGCCGATCTAATGCTTCAATTCGCTCCTCGTGCGACTCGTAGTTTAATCTCACGGCCAAATCATGCCCGGAAAGATGGTAGACCCTTTCATCTGCAGTCAGCTTTTGGCGCAAATATTCGGCTATCTGCTGTTTGTACTGAATACGTAAAAGCACGCCGTAGTTTCGTCCCAGTAGCTCAAGCTCAGGAATACTCAGAAAAGCGAGCGCGGACCAGGGATGACGTGCAATATCGCGGTTAAGCGCACGTAAATTAGGCATCTGGATGATGGGATCGGTAAAGGCGGCCCGGCGGGCTTTGGCATGCAGAAAGCGCTGACGCGTCGTTACTGCCGCCATCATATAAATCGTAATGGAAAATATTGCGTAACAGGAAGACGCGATGGCCAGATGAAGCTGGAAGCCCATATCCGGCGGCAAATAGTTGTAAAAACCGCTACACAGAATGACCAGGATGATTGTCCAGATACTGGTAATAAACAGGAAACCAAATCGCATGGCTCCCCACAACATCACTGGTAAAATAAGTGTCAGCGTATAATCCGTTCTGAAAATAGAGGTGGAATCGCCTAGCGGCAGTATCAGCAAATTCACCAGCAGCGTCATCACCCCGATCCAGAGCAGCATTTCGGTTTTCGTCACGCCACGCTGCGCCTGACCGAGCATCCGGGAGTAGAAGGAAAAAACAAAATGCGGGTTTCTTATCATCCGAATGATGAAGTAGAAAAAAGGCATACTGGTTAAAGTACCGACCAGCACCGCCTGGAAATTTATCAGCGTACGCGGATGTAGCGGGTTTACCGAAACCATACTCAAAAAGGGATCGTACCATCCCCAAAAAAGACCAACTTGATAGATAAAAAGGAAAAGCGCGGAATTAAACAAAACCAGCCAGAACATGCGTCGCAACGTGAGTGTAACGACACCAAAGGTTACAGCATAACGGCGCGGCTCAAAGAGCCGGTAAGCGGCGAAGCTGAGCGAGAGGGGTATAAGAAAGTGGACGATCGCAAGCATGGTCACGAACTCCCCTTTCAGCGGGAGATAACGAATAACTAACGCAAGGACAATACCCGGTAGGGCGGCCCAGCCGAACACTATAATAAAAGCGGTTAACAGCCCAAGCGGCATATAAATTAAAAAAACGCGCCCGCCTTCCATAATGGTATTCGCATTAAACCATAC
>DALYUA010000234.1:0-5642 GCA_031993245.1 Buttiauxella sp.
GGGTATCATCCATGCCCACGCCGCCCAGGGCGATTGTCGCCGCCACGTTGGCGTTCGCCGGGAACAGCCGGGCCGCTTCGCGGGCGCTGCCTTCGAAGAAAATTTGCTCCTGCGCCACGTTGTTTAAATCGACCAGCCGCTCGGCGTAGCTCCCGCGCCAGCTAGCCGGGCTTTTACGCGCCTGGTACGTCACCGTTTCCAGGCCACCTTCTCGCGCAGCCGCCAGGCCATCCAGCCCGGCTACCGCACCGGACAACAGCACCAGTTTGCCGCCGCCCTGTTTTTTGGCCTGGTTCAAAGCGGCCTCCAGTTCGGCATTTGCCAGCGCGCCCACGGAGACAACCGCCAGCGTCCAGCCGCGTTTAAGGATCTCCACGCCGTACTGTTCGACAGCCTGCTGGCTTGCACACTCCAGCACCAGATCCGGCTTTTCCTTGCAGTCCTGCGGTGATACAAGGGCCACAACGCGGTCACCAAAGCGTGCCTGAATTGCTGCATGATGCGATTCACGCGCCACTATCCAGCCTGGCGCCACGCCTTCCGGCAGCCGTTCAAGCACCGCCTGAGCCATTGCGCCGTAGCCAATCAACATGATCTTTTTCATCTGCCCCCCGCGTTATAAGTGACGGTTAAAGCCGCCGGAGACATCCAGCGCCGCACCGGTGGTAAAAGAGGCAAGCGGAGATGCCAGGAAAACCAGCGCCTTCGCGGGTTCTTGTGGCTTGCCAAGACGCTGCATGGGAATACCGCGCCTGCGGGCCATCTCCGCCGTCCACTGTTCCCAGCTTTGCTTTTTGTCGCTCCGGGCTTCATAGCGCCGACGCCACTGCCCGGACTCCACCATGCCCAGCAGAATGGAGTTCACGCGGATACCTTTTGGCATCAGCTCCTTTGATAAGGTCAGCGTCATATTGAGCAGCGCTGCGCGAGCGGCCGAGGTGGCAATCATGTGCTCTTCCGGTTGCAGGGCGAGCAGCGAATTTACACAGGTAACAGAGGCGATATCCGAACGTTCAAGCATCGGTAAAAACGCCTGCACCGGATTTATCACGCCGAACAGTTTCAGCTCGGCTTCATGCAGCCAGGCCTGACGGGGCGTGTCGGCAAAGTGCGCCACAAAGCCCTGGCCTGCGTTGTTGATCAGCATGTCAGCGCCGCCGAAGCGTTGTTCAATAGCCGCGGCAAAATCCGCAACATCCTGTTCATTAAGCACGTCACAGCGCTGCGCCAGAATCTCAGCGTTGGGATACTCGCTTTTAAGCGCGGTGAGCGCTGTCGCCAGGCGGTCTTCATCGCGCCCGCAAAACGCCACGCGAGCGCCGTCGTCGAGCAGCAAACGCAGCGTTTCAAACCCGATGCCGGAGGAGCCACCGGTAACCACGGCCACGCGACCTTCAATTTGTGTATTCATACCTGCTCTCTTCCATCACCCGTAAAAGCCGTTGATTAAACTCGCGTTCGTTATCCAGATAGCTGGCATGGCCGGCCAGCGGAATGCCGTGGTAGGGCATATTCCAGCGCAGCGCCACGCCCTGGGAATTTTCCGGCGACGTAATGCAGTCCTGTTCGCCGCACCACACTTCAAACTCACCGTTTAGCTGTTTAAGCCAGCCGTGAATATCGTCATGCGCCAGCATCCAGGCCGCCGCCAGATAGCCTTCCGGCCGCAGTCTGCGCATCCCCTGAGCCACGGTTTCGATATCTTCAACGCGGGCTCGTGGATGCAGTAATTTCGCCGCTCGGGTCTGAGCAAGGATTTCCCCACCGAGAGAGATCTGCCGCTCACGCTGCCGCCAGACCTGCTGACGCTGTTCCGGTGCGGCCTGGCCATAGCCTTGCGCAGGATCGGCCAGGACCAGGCGTCGCACCCGCTGCGGATAACGGGCAGCGAACGCGCTTGCCACCAGCGCGCCAATCGAATGACCCACCAGCACGGTTTGCGTGACGCCAGCTTGATCCAGCATGTCGGCCAGCGCATCCGCGTAGTCGGCCGCGCCTGCCTTCTCTGTCGCTAACGCCGGGCTTTCGCCGTAGCCGGGCATATCCCAGGCCACTACCCGACAGCCGGGAATGCTCATCTGCTTATGCCAGGACGCTGCCCCTGAACTGATGCCATGCAGCAGCGTCAGCGCGTCACCCTTTCCCGATTCTCGCCAGCAGGTCATAAACCGCTCCTTAGTTACGTTTTACTTTCGACAGGGGATGATCCGCCGGGTAAGTCGGGATTTCCGGTTTAGCAGTGCCCAGCATCACGCACATCAGCGCTTCTTCTTCGCCGTGGTTGAACAGCCCGCGATAGACGCCTGCCGGAACGGAGATCAAATCCCGTTCACGCAACACGGTTTCACAGTAATGTTCACCGTCGCGGATCATCAGCGTGATGCTGCCTTTGAGCATGAAAAACACCTCTTCCACGTCGTCATGCAGATGCAGCGGCCCTTCACATTTAGAAGGCAGCACCATGGTGGAAAAGGTGAAATGCTCTGCCGCAACGGTATTGGTGTCGTTAGAGACGCCCGTTGCGCCGGTACCGATGTAACGCATCTGCGCGCGGCGGTATTTCGGGTCGAAGTCCGCCTGGAACTTCAGCGCGTTCCAGTCATATTTGCGGCCTTCGAAGCGGGCGATACGCGACTCAACCCAGGTATCCAGAGCGATATCGTCTGGCTTGATTGCCGCTTTGGTATTGATCGTTGAAGTCTCTGACATGATGTTTATCCTCAGTAGCGTTTAAGCAGTGGCAGCAGCAGCACGCAACCCAGCGCGGCCATTACCACCAGGAAAAGCAGCCCGGTATCCATGTCATGGGTAAACGCAATCAGCGCGCCCATCACTACGGGCGACAGCGCGCCCGCAAAGTTTCCCAGACCGTTGAAAATGCCCCCGGCGGTCGCCGCAACGCGCGGAGGCGTCGCCTTCGCCAGCAGCGCAAAAATATTCGGCGCGCCGGTGCCCCACATAAAGGTGCTGAAGCTCATGGCGGCGATGACCGCGGCGGTACCGTGCAGATGCAGCACTGCGGCGAGCCCAAGGGCCGCTCCGCCCAGCGAGATAAAGCAGGCCAGCGCGCGGCGATCGAGTTTGTCCGACAGCCAGGCGCCCAGCACCTCTCCCAGCAGCATGGCGATAAACGGAAGCGAAGAGAGCCAGCCCGCGTGTGCCAGATGAATACCTTTTCCTTCGATGAGGTAGCCTGGCAGCCAGCCGTTCATGCCCCACAGGTAGGTCAAAAAGGCGATATTAAAGACGCAGATCACCCAGAAATGCGGATTACGCAGCAGCGCCTGGCGCGCCTCGCGGCGATCCGTCATGGGTTCCGCCGTAGCCTTTTTTGGTTCCAGCGTGATGTTGCGCAGCCCCATGCGCACCAGCAGCAACACCGGCAGCGTAAGGAAAGCCATAAAGAAGAAGGTGCACTGCCAGCCGAACGCGTTAAGAATATAAAGTGATACCGGGAAACCAATCGCCGCGCCAACCGGCGTACCCAGTAGCCACAGCATGGTGGCCCGGGCCTGTAAACGCGCGGGAAACGTATGACGGATAACGGCAAACGCCAGCGGGAACAGCGGTCCTTCGGCAATGCCCAGCAACACGCGCAGCACCATCATCAGCGAGTAAGAGTGCGTCAGCCCCATAAGCACCATCAGCACGCACCAGATCCCCATCATCGCGGTCAGCAGCCGCAGCGGCGCAATACGATCCCCAAGGCCGCTCAACAATACGGACGAAAAACCGTAGCTGAGCAGGAAAGCGCTCATCAGTAGCCCAAGACGGGTGGTATCAAAATCAATCCCCATCGCCTGCTGAAAATGCGCGTCGGAAAACAGCGCCGCGATGCTGATTTTGTCGAAGAACGCCAGCAGCACGCAGGCCAGCAACGCCAGCGGAACCGACCAGCGCACCGGCTTTTCAGGCGTGAGAGTATCCTCACCGTTCGCCACAGCAGGCGCGGTGTTGGTATCAAAGATTGTCATGCTCTCCCCCTTCGGGTGGCGCTTTCCTTAGCGCAGGGACATTAAGGAAAAGTCGGGGTCGGCCAGCGGAATGTCTTTCAACACTCGCCCGGCAGCCATCCAGCGCTTCGCCAGTTTGATGGTTCTTGCGTCGTTAAACGCCACCAGTTGGCTCAGCGTGCCGTCCGCCTTCAGCGTGAAAAACAGCTCGCTGTTTTCGCTACGGCGTATCACCGTTTCACCGTCTGGCTGAGGAATGCCGAGGATCTGGATGTTATGCTGATATTGATCCGACCACAGCCAGGGCACGTCGCTGTAACCCGCTGCGGTGGCGTCCAGCATCGCACGCGCGGTAGAAATGGCCTGATTCTGCGCAAACGCCCAGGATTGCAGGCAAAGGCGGTAGTCAGGGTGCTGGGCCACATCGCCCGCCGCGAAGATCGCCGGATCGCTGGTTCGCCCCTGCGCGTCCACCACGATACCCTGCCCGGTCAATAAACCCGCCTGACGAGCCAGCTCCAGATTGAGTTCGACACCGATCCCCACGACAACCGCGTCGAACCGCTGCGCTTGTCCGTCACAGGAAATGACGGGAAAACCGCTATCATCTTCAAGCAAAATGGGGCCGCAGGCGCAGTGCAGCGTAACGCCCTGCTGCTGGTGCATTTGCAGCAACGCGGCGGAAACCGGCGCGCTAACGGAACGCTGACAAAGCGCGGCCTGCTGCTCAAAGACCGTCACGTCTATGCCTAATCTGCGCGCGGAAGCGGCGATCTCAAGGCCAATCCAGCCACCGCCCACCACCGCCAGAGTGCGGCTTTCAGCGAGCCGCTGCTTTAAGCGCTGAGCATCTTCCCAGTGGCGCAGCGTATAGACGTGAGGATGCGTCTGCCATGCGGCGTCGGGTAGCCGCGCCCTGCCGCCGGTGGCGATCAGTAGCTGCTGGTAAGGCAGACGCTCACCGCTGTTTAGCACTACCACTTTTTCATCGCGCAGGATGGCCTCGGCACGCTGCGGACGATACCAGGTAATATTCAGCGCGTTGAGCACGTCGCTGCTGAACAGATGCGGTATGGCAGGCGCCGTTTCCAGCAAAGCGGCTTTGGACAGCGGCGGGCGCTCATAAAAATCCCACGGCTCATCCGCAACCACGCTCAGTTCGCCTGACCAGCCCTGGTCGCGCAGAGTTTTGGCGGCCCAACCCGCAGCCTGACCGCCGCCGATAATGACGATCCCCGGCGTCATACCGCCTCCTGCTTTTTCTGCTGGCGGCGTGTGTCATGATCGATGCCGCCTTCAACCGCCCACTCGGTAAACGACACCAGCGAGTGTTCCAGCTCGCGCGGCTGCCAGTTTTCCGTCAGGTAATCGTCGTTGGTGTAGTACTCAAACGCACCGCCGGTTGGGCTGTTCACATACCAGAAATAGGCTGAGGAAACGGGATGACGGCCCGGCCCGATAAAAGTGCTCCACTGCTGTTTGTTCATGGCGATGCCGCCGCCAATCACCTCGTGAATATCCCGCACCGTAAACGCCACGTGGTTCAGCCCACGCTTGCGGTTTGGCAACTGCAGCAAAAAGAGATTATGGTGCCCGCCGCGCGCCTGAGTGCGCAGGAAAACGGCGCGGTTGATATAGCGGTCGGAAACCTGAAAGCCCAGCACTTCGCGATAGAAGCGTTCAACGGCG
>DALYUA010000235.1:0-5593 GCA_031993245.1 Buttiauxella sp.
TGAACAACAAAGCGCAGGTGAGACAGGATCAGCCTTTTCGCTGCTTCCAGATCGCCCTGGTAATGCAGCTTTTCAGCCAGCTCCTTCTCTTCCTCAGCCGTTAACATCGGCCAGGAGTTAGCGGCCCGGATATAAGATTCCAGGTTACCAACAGGGGCTAAAGCTAAATTTTGCATTTCTTTGGTCATTCAAACCCTCTCTTAGAGACTAACGTACAGATTGCCACAACGATATTTCATCAGGCAAAGGCACTGACTTCACGTCACCGCGCCAAACCGTACCATTCACACTACTCTCAGACAGTGATCTTATCCACAAGTTCAATGTATGGCTGTGTATAGATTACACACAAAATGTGACGGCACTATTAGCATGACAGGAGAAACGTCGAACCGAAGATGGGACTCTGTCCCCTGCTAACGAAGATCCGTGAGCCGGGGACAAAGTATATCAAAAAAATTTTATTCTGGGGTAAAGCGACGTAAATGTTGCACGGTGGCAAGCCAGGCCGCCGTCCAGCCAATCATCGCCGACACCAGCAGCAACAGCAGACACTCTTCGAAACCCAGGCCCGAAATATCGAATTTTGTGCCGAATACCTGCGCCACTTCCGTTACCGCAGACGACAGCCGCAGCACCAGAATTTCTGAAAGAATAAGCGATAAAAACGCCCCGGTGAACCCTAACAGCGCGCCGCCGTACAGGAATGGACGCAGGATAAAACCATCCGTTGCGCCAATCAGTTTCTGCACGTTAATGGTATCCCGACGGGCGAAGATGCTCAGCCTCACGCTGTTGCCGATCACCAGGAAAACAGCGGCAACCATCAAAATGCCGATCATGGCGGATACTCGCCCGACCAGGCCTGTCAATGCGGCAAGACGCGCGAACCAGCTATCGTCCATACGTACTTCGTCCACGCCGTTAATACGTGCAACGCGGTCACGCAACGTGTTCAGATGATCCGTGCTCTGGAAATCCAGTTTCGGATTTACCACCGCCACAGCAGGCAGCGGATTTTCTTCAAGCATATCCAGCGCGCCACCAAAGCCTGACCAGTTACGGAACTCGCCAAGGGCTTCATCGCGCGACAGATAATTAACTTTATCCACGCCCTCCTCGGCCTGAATAGCGCCAACTACCTGCTGCGCGGCGTTATCATCCAGCGCTTTATCAAGGTAGACGGTAATTTGTGGCGAAGGATAATACTGTGTCGCGGCCTGATTCACGTTTTTGTAAACCATATAGCACACGCTCGGCAGCGTAAGCGAAATGGCGATAACCATTATGGTCAGAAAAGTGGCAAGGGGCTTGCTCTTGAGATCCTGGACCGCGCCTTCCCAGGCGTAGCGGAACTGCTCGTTCACGCCGCCCTTGAGCGACCGGGCTTTCGATTGAGGCCCTTTAGCGCTTTTTTTCACCGGGCGGCCTGAATCTCCGGGTCTGTTCAGCCTGTTGATTTTATCCAGCTTATTACTGAAGCGCTTGATGTGATTGAGCGCATTGCGTTTATTCACCTGCCAGGCCTCCATGCAAATGGCCATCGCTTAACGTCAACATACGATAGTTACGACGGGAGATAAGACCAAGGTCGTGCGTCGCCATCAGAACCGTTACCCCAACGCGGTTAAACTCTTCGAACAGGCGCAGGATGCCTTCTGAGAGCGCATCATCCAGGTTGCCTGTCGGTTCATCCGCCAGCAATACGGCTGGTTTATTCACCACGGCGCGGGCGATGCCCACGCGCTGCTGTTCACCGCCGGAGAGCTGGATAGGGAAATTTTTCGCTTTGTCCAGCAGCCCGACTTTATCCAGCGCGGCGCTCACACGACGGCGAATATCTTCCCCGCTGGCCCCGGCAATAATCAGCGGGATTGCCACGTTGTCGTAAACCGTTCTGTCCATTAACAGATGGTGATCCTGGAAAATCATGCCAATCTGGCGCCGCAGAAACGGCACCTCCCGGCTCTTCAGACGGCTGATATCGTGGCCGCTGAAGAAGATTTTTCCGGCGCTGGGCCGTTCGATACCACAGATAAGCTTGAGCAGGGTACTTTTCCCCGCGCCAGAGTGGCCGGTCAGAAAGGCCATCTCACCGGGCTGCATGTGAAAGGTGACGCCCTGCAGCGCTTGCCTTCCACCGAGATAGGCTTTACTGACGTGTTCAAAGCGAATCATTGTTAATCCTCTCGGGCAAAAAGTGCCTCTATAAAATCGTCCGCTTTAAACGGACGTAAATCCTCAATTCGTTCGCCAACGCCAATGTAGCGAATCGGAATGCCAAACCGATCGGCCACGGAGAAAATCACGCCGCCTTTGGCTGTGCCATCAAGCTTAGTCAGGGTAATGCCCGTCAGCCCCACGGCTTCATGGAACAGTTTCGCCTGGCTTACCGCATTTTGTCCGGTACTGGCATCAATAGTCAGCATAACCTCATGCGGGGCGTCTTCGTCCAGCTTTTTCATCACGCGGACGATTTTCTTCAGCTCTTCCATGAGGTGCGCTTTGTTCTGCAGGCGACCTGCGGTATCGGCCAACAGCACATCTACGCCACGCGCTTTAGCTGCCTGAATCGCATCGAAAATAACGGAAGCAGAATCGGCACCGGTATGCTGAGCGACAACGGGAATATTGTTGCGCTGCCCCCAGACCTGCAACTGCTCGACCGCTGCCGCACGGAAGGTATCGCCCGCCGCCAGCATCACCGATTTGCCTTCCTGCTGGAACTGACGCGCCAGCTTGCCGATGGTGGTGGTTTTACCTACGCCGTTTACGCCAACCATCAGGATAACAAACGGCGACTTGCCTTCAACGTTAAGCGGCTCATCGACTTTCGCCAGAATGTCGCCCATTTCGTCTTTCAGCAGGCCATACAGCGCTTCGGCATCGCGCAGATCCTTACGGCTCGCGCCTTCAGTCAGATTGCTGATGATTTTACGGGTGGTTTCAACGCCAACGTCGGCAATCAACAGCTGCTCTTCGAGCTCTTCAAACAGATCGTCGTCGATTTTCTTGCCGCGGAATAGGCTGATAAATCCGGAACCGAGATTCTGTTTAGTTTTCAGCAAGCTGCGTTTGAGACGCGCAAAGAAACCTTCTTTGGTTGGCTTCTCCTGCTCCTGCTGCTCCTGGATTTCTTCTTCCGCTTCCGCAGTCTCAGTCTCTACCGGCGCTTCTTCGACGGGCGCATACTCAACGTGAGCGGCAACGATTTCTTCGATTTCAGCAACGGTTTCTTCGGCAACAACCTCTTGTTCTGCCTGCCATTCATCAGCTTCCGGTTCGACCTCAGCGACTTCCTCCGGCAGCGGCAGCTCTTCATGTTCGACGGCGGCCTGCGGCTGGGCAACAGGTTCTGGCTCATGCAGGACTTCCGGCTCAACGGCTTCCGGTTCGATAACAGGTTCTGGTTCGCTGATGATTTCCGGCTCGGCAACCGCCTCAGGCGCTACACGTTCAGCCAGCTTTTCGCTGACTTCTACAACCTCCTGAGCGAAACTTTCGTTTTCCTGCGCAGAATGCACGGCTGGCTCATCGTTCGCCTCTGGATGGGTAATTTCCTCAACCGCCTGTGGCTGTGCTGGCTCAGCGATTTGCTCAGCAAGATCTTCGGCAACCGGTTGTTCTATTATAACTTTTTGTTCTGTTTCTTGTTCCGGTTCCTGCTCTTTCTGACCAAAGCCCAACCAGGAAAAAAAGCCGCGTTTTTTCTCTTTCGCCATTTGCGAATATACTCCTCGCTGTTGATTCATGGCACAGGCCCGGGAGTGCTTGCTTCGGGCGCTGAAAATGATCGTCGATTGAATATGTTAGTCTATCACTTTCCCGTCGCGGCAGCACTCCGACGGATTAAGGTTTCCCCTCTCCCCTCACGCCGCTAGAATAGCTGGCAAAAATCGCATCGCAGTGAGTCTCATGAAGAAATCCCAAACCAAAGGCACGGGCCAGATCCGCATTATTGGCGGCCAATGGCGTGGCCGTAAACTACCCGTTCCCGAAAGCCCGGGCCTGCGTCCAACAACCGACCGGATACGCGAAACCTTATTCAACTGGCTGGCCCCGTCCATGGTGGATGCCAGCGTGCTGGACTGTTTCGCAGGCAGCGGCGCGTTGGGGCTGGAAGCGCTGTCCCGTTATGCCGCAAGTGCTACGCTTCTGGAGATGGATCGCCATGTCTCACAGCAGTTGCAGAAGAATCTTGTCACGCTTAAAGCGGCAAACGGCGTCGTCGTCAACGCCAATACGTTGAATTACCTGGCGCAGCCGGGCAAACCTCATACCCTTGTGTTTGTCGATCCGCCGTTCCGTAAAGGGCTGCTGGAAGAAACGCTGGCCCTGCTCGAGCTTAACGGCTGGCTGGCGACAGACGCCCTGATCTATGTTGAAAGCGAAGTGGAAAACAGCATGCCGCCAGTGCCCGCAAGCTGGACGTTACACCGTGAAAAGGTGGCCGGACAGGTCGCCTGTCGCCTTTATCACCGCGAAGCATAAGGAGAGATATCATGTTGATTAATTTGGGCAGGCTGCTGATGCTGTGCGTGTGGGCCTTTTTGTTACTGAATATTTTCCATCCCTTTCCGCGCCCGCTAAACATCTTCGTCAACGTAGCGCTGATCTTTATGGCGATCATGCACGCGATGCAGCTGGCGCTGCTGAAATCGACCCAGCCGAAAGACGGTCCGCCGCTAAGCCGCCTTCAACAGCTTAAGATCTTCATCTTCGGGGTCTTTGAACTACTGGCCTGGCAGAAGAACCTGCGCAAAGATCAGTGAGTAGCGTCCGGGACGAAGGCGATAAAGCGCGTCCCTTTGTACTGTAACGTGCCTTTATCCCCAACGCTGACCTCATGATATTGCGCGGCAGTTACGCGCATTTTCATTTCCATTCCGCCGGTCTGCGGGCGAAACCACACTTCATAGCGCATCAGATCGCCAGCCGGGGTCACATCGCGCTGGCGTGAGCGTCTGTCGTTGGCTGGCGTTTCGCGCTTGGTCGCGACAAGCACGCTTTTTTGACTCAGCGACGCGGCGTCGTTTTCGGCGCTCTGGCGGCGCTGCTGCATAAAGCGAAATGACGCGGCCACCACGATTAACACGATGACGGCAATAAAGAAAATGGGTGGTTTACTCATAGATTTTTCTCGGTTTGTCAGGCGCTTTTAAGAATACCTCTCATCTCCGGGCATTGTCATCCGGCGACTTTGACCACTAGACTGAAATAAGAAGCACAGCCTGCTGTGCGCGATACGTCGATTATTAAAAAAGGGACACGCCATGCTCTGGTCTTTCATTGCCGTATTCTTTTCCGGGTGGCTCTACGTTGATGCTTCCTATCGGGGTCCGACCTGGCAACGCTGGGTATTTAAACCTGTCACGCTGTTACTGCTGCTTCTGCTAGCCTGGCAGGCGCCGATGTTTGAGGCTACGGGCTACCTGATCCTTGCCGGTTTGCTGGCAACGCTGGTGGGCGATGCGTTAACGCTGCTGCCGACACAGCGTATGCTGTACGCCATCGGCGCCTTCTTTCTGTCGCATCTGCTCTACACCCTTTATTTCGCCAGCCGGATGACATTCTCCTTTTTCTGGCCGTTGCC
>DALYUA010000236.1:0-5592 GCA_031993245.1 Buttiauxella sp.
TCCGTACCCGAAGATTTGCTGTACCTACAACGACAAGTTACAGGGAAATGAAATATGAATACGACAACACTCAACACGGCTCAGCCGGAAAGAAGCACATCTGATTTGGTTAAAGCGGCGGTATCCGGCTGGCTGGGCACCGCGCTCGAATTTATGGATTTTCAACTTTACTCGCTGGGTGCCGCTTTGGTATTTCACGAGATATTTTTCCCGGAACAGTCGGCGGCGATGGCGCTGATTCTGGCGATGGGAACCTATGGTGCGGGATATATCGCCCGCATTGCCGGCGCATTTATTTTTGGCCGCATGGGGGACACCATTGGCCGTAAGAAAGTGCTGTTTATTACCATCACCATGATGGGGATATGCACCACCTTAATTGGCGTGTTACCCACCTACGCGCAAATTGGCCTGTTTGCCCCGTTATTACTGGTGCTCCTGCGAATTATCCAGGGGCTTGGCGCAGGCGCAGAGATTTCTGGTGCGGGCACTATGCTCGCGGAATATGCGCCAAAAGGTAAGCGCGGCATTATTTCCTCACTTGTTGCCATGGGCACCAACTGCGGCACGTTATCTGCAACGGCCATCTGGGCCGTGATGTTCTTCTTGCTCTCTAAAGAAGAACTGCTGGCCTGGGGCTGGCGTGTGCCGTTCCTTGCAAGCGCCGTGGTGATGATCTTTGCTATCTGGCTGCGCCTGAACCTCAAAGAAAGCCCGGTTTTTGAAAAGGTCAGCGATAAAGCAGGAGCCAACGCTGCTGCGAAACCAGCAGAAGATAAAACGCACTCCCTGGGGGCGATGTTCACCAGCAAATCGTTCTGGCTGGCAACCGGGCTGCGCTTTGGTCAGGCGGGTAACTCAGGCTTGATTCAGACATTTTTGGCCGGTTATCTGGTACAAACGCTGCTGTTTGATAAAAGCGTTCCAACCGATGCGCTGATGTTAAGTTCCGTGATTGGCTTTATTACCATCCCGCTTCTGGGCTGGCTGTCCGACAAAATTGGGCGCCGTATTCCCTATATTATCGTCAGTATTTCTTCGATTGTGCTCGCTTATCCAATGCTGTCGATGATTATGGATAAGAGTAATGAGGTGAACGTAATCATGGCCTCAATCATCATTATTCATAACGTCGCGGTACTGGGACTGTTTGCGCTGGAAAATATCACCATGGCGGAAATCTTCGGCTCCCGTAATCGCTTTACACGCATGGCGATTTCTAAAGAAGCAGGGGGCCTGGTGGCCGTTGGCTTTGGGCCGGTGCTGGCGGGGATTTTCGTCAATATAACCGACGCCTGGTGGCCAATCGTGGTGATGATGGTGGTTTATTCCGTCATCGGTTTGATTTCCGCCGTCATCATGCCGGAAGTGAAAGACCGCGATCTTAGCGTACTGGAAGATGCCGCAGAGAAGCCAGAAGTACAGCGGGCGATTAAAGGGGTAACGGTGTAAAGAAAATAAGTGTGAGTTGTCATACAACTTTTTACTTTATGTCATACCAAATGAGCAAAATTTAATACAAATCAAAAAGCAGACTACCATGGCAGGTAGTCTGTAGCTGTCCCGATCTTCCTTCTACAGCGAGTTTAAAATGGAAAACAAGCTTTTATCTGCTCAAGCCATCGTTCCACACTACGATCGTAACAAACTTGTTTCGCGTATTGTTCATCTGGGTTTTGGGGCGTTTCATCGTGCCCACCAGGCTGTCTATGCCGACATACTTGCCAGTGAACACGGCAGCGACTGGGGCTATTGTGAAGTGAATCTGGTTGGCGGCGAGCAGCAAATTGCCGACCTCCGGCAGCAGGATAACCTTTACAGCGTGGCGGAGATGTCTGCTGATGCCTGGCAGTGTCGCGTGGTGGGCGTGGTGAAAAAAGCGCTTCACGCTCAGACGGATGGTCTGGAAGCGGTATTTGACGCCATGACGCAGCCAGAAGTGGCGATCGTTTCTCTTACCGTCACCGAAAAGGGTTACTGCCATGCGCCGGCAACGGGAACCCTTTTGCTGGACCATCCTTTTATCGTCCACGATCTGGCAAACCCGCAGCAACCGCAGTCCGCGCCCGGCGTAATTGTAGAGGCGCTGGCTCGTCGTAAGGCCGCGGGTTTACCGGCTTTCAGCGTCATGTCCTGCGATAATATGCCCGAAAACGGACACGTGACCCGCAACGTCGTGACCGCTTATGCGGATGCGCTCGACCCGGAATTAGGCGCGTGGATCAAAGCCAACGTTACCTTCCCGTCAACAATGGTCGATCGTATCGTACCGGCTGTGACCCCGGAAACTCTTGCTCAGGTAGCCCAGGCGACCGGGGTTGCCGATCCTGCCGCTGTCGCCTGCGAGCCTTTCCGCCAGTGGGTTATCGAAGATAATTTTGTTGCAGGCCGTCCAGCGTGGGAAAAGGCCGGTGCCGAACTGGTGTCAGACGTTCTGCCTTATGAAGAAATGAAGCTGCGCATGCTCAACGGTAGCCACTCCTTGCTGGCTTATCTGGGTTATCTCGCGGGCTACCAGCATATTTCTGACTGCATGCAGGACGAAAACTATCGCCGTGCCGCGCATGAGCTGATGCTGGGCGAACAGGCACCTACGCTAAAAGTAACGGGCGTTGATTTAGGCAAGTATGCGGATTCGCTTATTGCGCGTTACGCCAACCCGGCGTTGCGCCACCGCACCTGGCAAATCGCGATGGATGGCAGCCAGAAGTTACCGCAGCGCTGGCTGGATTCTATCCGCTGGCACCTTGCGCACGGCAGCCGTTTCGAACTGCTTGCCCTGGGCGTAGCCGGATGGATGCGTTACGTTGGCGGCGTTGACGAGCAGGGTGAAAAAATCGAAATCAGCGATCCGCTCTTGCCGACAATTCAGCAGGCGGTGGCCTCAAGCCCCGAAGGGGAAGCCCGAGTTCAGGCGCTGTTAGGGCTGAAAACTATCTTTGGTGAGGATCTGCCTGCTAACGAGCGATTCGTTAAACAGGTTACCGGGGCTTATCTGACGTTGCGTGAGTACGGCGCAAAAGCTACGGTGGCAAAATACTAAACCCTCAACGGCCTTCTTCTGCCGGGAAGAAGGCCGTAATGAGATGACCTGCGGCGTTTTGGCAGGTATATTTTGCGGGATATCGCGATTTTCGCGCCAACGTAATTAAGGTAACTCAATGGCAAAGCATCCCGTCGGTAAACATTTGCGCGCGCCCGTCACGTTCAACGATAAAAACGTATTGATTTACGTGGTGCGGGGTTCACAAATTGAACATATGCCGGCAGACGAAGATGACGATTATCCGGGCGATATGCAGATGCTGATGCCGCAACTGACGAAAGATTTTGATGCGGAATTAAACAGCGCGCTTGCGGAATGCGCATCGGGTGATGTTATTGTCTTTATGTGCACCACCGATCTTATTTTTGAATATGGTTATTCGAAAGTTAAAGCGTTGCGCGGCCTTTAAATCCAAACCCCGGCATGCCGGGGTTTACCTGCTTTTAGTGATGATGATAGTGGTGGTGTCCGCCGCCGTGATGATATCCGTCGTGCCAGATACATCCGCTTAAGGAAAGAACTATCGCCAGGCTGGTCAGAACTAATAAAACTTTTTTCATGGAGTATTACCGTTTTCACTATTAACCTGGGAGTGATTATCGGTAAACGGCAATTTCAAACTACCAGAATAAACTCAAAAAGCACGCCTTCACATTTTCTTCACTATTGTTCGTTTATTAATCCTGAATTATTTTTTGGTTATAAAAATAAAAAACGCTGCAATACAAAATAATGCAGCGATTTTATTTCCGGACGAGGTTATTCGTGGTATCAATGTGCGTAAAAAATATCACCCTTCATCGCGCGGAGGATTTTGCCTTCGGCGTCGGTAATCAGCACATAGTTGCCGCCCATATACGTCCAGTGGCTTCCTGCTTCGGGCGCCGGAAGATGCCGGATTTTCCAGGCGTCAATCTGATACTGTTTGGTGCGATAGAGATCGGGCGCAACGTCGCCAATAGCAAAGTGCTTATAGTCGGCATAGAACTCTTTAAGTTCATACGAGGTGTTGGCATTGCTTTGCGGGGCGGCAGGCGCGGGTTCACTGTATGCCTGCGCTGAAAAAGCGACGGGCAACCCCATCAGCAGGACTGAGAGCAACACAACTTTCGGCTTACGCATAACTTCTCCACTTGTAGATCAATTTTTGTCGTAGCGCACTAAACGTATCATCACCCAAAAGAGTCTGTCGAATGATGTACAAACGTAACACGATAAGAATGGCTGCGAATGGCGCTCATCACAAGTTAACCAAAAAACATAATTTGATGGCTTGTTTATGCGGGGTTGAACCAGAGAAAGCTATTTTGTTGCGTGGTGGGATTTGCGCAAAAATAAACATTATTATCTGCGTGGTTTCACTGATAATAAAAATCTATCCATGCAGCTTTGAACCGTCATCCATAGTGGCGGTTTTTTTTATCTGCCGGAGATCAAGCCCGCATAAAAATGCCCCCCGAGATTTGCATCTGCGAGGGGCACGGTTGGTGGGGGTAGATCACCGTTCATCAGTCATCCCATTTGTGGCTTAAGTAAGCAGCAAGAAACCCGGAAAAAACAATAAATCCCAGCACTGCTATAAATACATTCATATTTCCCAGCATAATTAATCCTCGTTGTTGCGCATTTCGATAGAAATACCTCTCGTTAATTGAAATTGTCTCATCAGAGTGGAAACATTATAGCGGACGCAAGTTAAACAAGGCCTAACCGCTGGTAAATTATTAGCCTTGTGAGGTAAACATTTTGCGGTAAGTTGCAGGCGTGGTGGCAAGCTGTGTCCGGAAATGATGGCGTAAGGTGGCCGCGCTGCCAAATCCGGCCTGCTGGGCAATCTTCTCGATGGAGAGGGCGCTGTTTTCCAGTAAATCCCGGCTTCTGGCTAAGCGGGCGGTTAACAACCATCTGGCGGGCGTGGTGCCCGTCGCGGCTTCGAAGCGTCGCAGAAAAGTGCGCGGGCTCATGCCAACAAATTTTGCAAGCGTTGCCACGCTGTGCTCTTTGTCCAGGCTGGCATGGAGATGATCAAACAGCGGACTCAACCGATGGCCCTCATAAGTAACCGGCACGGCCTGTTCAATGAACTGTGCCTGACCGCCGTCGCGGTGGGGCGGAACGACCAGTCGACGTGCGACAATATTGGCCGCAGCGCTGCCATAATCGCGGCGTACAAGATGTAAGCAGAGATCGATGCCCGCCGCGCTGCCCGCAGAGGTCAGCACATCCCCGTTATCGATATATAAAACGTCCGGCGTAACCTGAATATCCGGATAGCGCTGCTGGAGTAAATCGGTATAGCGCCAGTGCGTGGTGGCCTGTCGGTTATGGAGCAGTCCGGCGGCTGCCAGCACGAATACTCCGGAGCAGATAGAGATAATTCTCGCGCCGCGAAGGTGTGCGGCGGCCAGCGCGTTGCACAGCTCGGCTGGAACCGGCGCATCCGCACCCCGCCAGCCCGGCACAATGATTGTTCCGGCCTGCGCCAGCAGTTCAGGGCCGCCGTCTACCGCCAGGCGAATCCCACCCGTTGCGCGAAGCTCGCCCTT
>DALYUA010000237.1:0-5566 GCA_031993245.1 Buttiauxella sp.
GCGTTTTTTATTTACAGGAAAGATTAGGGTTGTAAATGTGATCAATATTTCCAATTATCGATCAATCCTCGCCAATCAATAGTTATCAACTATCGAATTTTCTGGTTTTTAAATAAAAACCGATCAAATTCATAAAGTTACTCTTCCGTTGTCCGATATCTCCTTAGGCGCTTCGTTGTATTCGCTTTCTTTTTGTTCACCTCATCAATAACGCAGCGGGTGATGACCTTTATCGATAAGAATAAACCACCCGAGGGAGTAGACATGTCTTTACGAGACGTAAAAATTCGCACCAAATTAATCCTGGCCTTTAGCTTATTTATTGTGCTGATGATCTTCACCTCCAGCCTCTCGCTGCTTAGCCTGCACAGGGCAAATAACGGGATGCAGCACATCATTACGGATGATTATCCGACAACGATAAAAGCCAACCAGCTCATCGAGAATTTTCAGGACTTTATTAACGTTCAACAAATGATGCTGCTCGACGACAGAGGGACATTTCGCGAGGCATCCGAAAAGCGGCTGACCGAACTCAGTGCGCATATCACCGGTTTGCTCGATAGTCTCCGCAAAGCAAAAAAGGATGAGCGATCGCGCCGGGCGCTTGATGAAATTACTGCGGTACGCAAAGAATATCTGGATTCCCGCTTCCGTATTTTACAGGCCGTACAGCTTAACGATCGGCCGGCAGCGCTTGAGGAGATGACAACCACTACCGTTCAGCTACAGAAAAAATACAAAGCGAAAGTTCAGGCGCTGATCGCAATCCAGAACGAACAGATGAACACAGCAGGTGCAGAGGTGGCAAAGGATTACCACACTAACCGTGCGCTGTTGGTTCTGATTACACTGCTGAGCATTGTGCTGGCGGCGGTAGCAGGCTGGTTTATTGTTCGCTCAATTACCCGACCTTTAGGCCAGGCAGTGGCATTCGCTCAGGCCATTGCCGAAGGTGATTTAACCCGCAGTATCGATACCCATCACCGGGATGAAACGGGCGTTTTGCTTAATGCGCTTATGGCAATGAAAGTTCGTCTGCAGGAGATTGTGCGCGAGGTGCAAAAAGGCTCCGAGAACATTTCTACAGCGGCGGCGCAGATTGTCGCCGGTAATCACGATCTGGCGGCACGTACCGAGGAGCAGGCCAGCTCCGTTGAAGAGACGGCCGCTTCTATGGAGCAAATCACCTCGACGGTGAAAAATACCTACGATCATACCAACCTTGCTACACAACTATCGGCCGATACGGCAAGCGTGGTCAAGAAAAATGGGCAGATGATGTCGCAGGTGACCAGTAAAATGCGTCTGATTAATGACACCTCTAACCGCATGTCGGACATCATTAACCTGATTGATTCCATCGCCTTCCAGACCAATATCCTCGCGCTGAATGCCGCCGTAGAAGCCGCGCGGGCCGGCGAACACGGGCGTGGATTTGCCGTGGTTGCCGGTGAGGTACGCCAGCTTGCGCAAAAAAGCGCTTCATCCGCCAGCGAGATCCGCAGCCTGATTGAAAATTCAACTTCGCAAACGCGCGAAGGAATGGATCTGGTACAGACGGCAAATCAGCAAATTACCGGCATGGTCAGCAACGTTGATGAGATGAACGGCATTCTCAGCGAGATTAAACAGGCAAGCCTTGAGCAAACAGAAGGCATTTCGCAAATCAATACCGCAATCGGCATGATCGATACCACCACGCAGCAAAACTCCTGCCTTGTGGAGCAATCGGTAGCGGCGGCGGCCTCGCTTAACGAGCAGGCGCAGCATTTGCGTGAAATGGTGAAGGTGTTCCGCCTGGCGGCAGCCGTTTAGTTTGCACGGCGGGTAAGCGCGAGCCTATCCGTCAATTTTTAGAGGCAGCCTGCTTAAGGCGCTTCGTCGGAACTTGCCAAACAAGAAAGCCCGTATGGCTACGATTGCGTCTTCAGTATTTTCGCTCAGCATTATGATCCTGGCCTGTGGCTCTGCCGCAATGAATGCTACCCCACAGGTAATCCGGCTGGTTGTGGAAGATGTCATCTCCCAGAATCTCCTTGCGACATTGATTCTGATAAAAAGCTTATTCTCGAAACCTGTCGCAAATTATTCCCGGCAACGAAACATAAAGCGTTCTCGCCAGCTTCAACTATTGCTACGCATCATATGATCGGCTATCGCAGCGCTGTCAGGGGCGATGCCAGGATAATCAAGTTTGAGGGGCGAGATATTTCTGAGTTGCCAGTGCTAAGCAGATACTTCCGAACCGTTCTGGCTCAGCAGGGGATACGTCCGCCCCTTGCTCTTAACGGCCTGTCAAAAACCACAGAAAGCAAAAAGCCCGCTTAAGTTTCCTTAAGCGGGCTTCTCAAATATGGCTCCTCTGACTGGACTCGAACCAGTGACATACGGATTAACAGTCCGCCGTTCTACCGACTGAACTACAGAGGAATCGTGTGAACGAGGCGAATAGTAGCCTCACGGTTAAAAAGAGTCAATGCATAAAATAACGCATTGATTCAAATGAGCAAATTAAAAACAACTTGTTGAATTAATGCACCGTTTTACCGTCAGACTCGTGAGGATTTTCGCTTCTGCGCAGACGCTGGAGCGGGTCCTGACCGTAGAACATGCGAAACCGTTGATAAAGTGACGGGAAGCGAGGCGCAAATAGCTCTGGCGCACTGAAGAAATACTCTGAAAGCACCGCGAAGCATTCCGCAGGTTCGGTTGCTGCATAAGCATCAATACTGGCGGCGTTTTCACCCACCAGATCGATCTCGTCCTGAATGATGTTCATGGCGGCATGAAGATCGTGCTCCCATGCTGCAACATCCCGCAGGGCAATCAACGGCACGCCGCTTGCGCGATCGCCATTGCGCATATCAAGCTTATGGGCAACTTCATGAATAATCAGGTTAAAACCTGAGGCGTCAAAGGAGTCTTGTACATCCAGCCAGTTTAGTACGACAGGCCCTTGCTGCCAGCTTTGCCCTGACTGAACGACGCGCTGGTTATGTACCAGGCCAATCTCATCCTGCCACTCATCGTCCACTACGAAAGGGGCCGGGTAGATGAGTATTTCATGGAAACCATCCAGCCATTCCAGGCCAAGCTCTATCACGGGAAGGCAGAACAACAGCGCAATACGGGTGCTTTTCAGATCGTCCAGTTCAAAACCCTGCAAAGGAATCAGCCGTTTTTGCTGTAAAAAACGGTCGGCAAGACGGATCAACTTTTGTTGTTCCACTGGAGTGAGCGCTGCCAGTACGGGAATAGCTAAGGCTTGCTCCCAGGGTAAAGCTGAGACAGTGGATGAGTCACTTACTTTCCAGGGCCACTTAATCATGTTTCTTGCTCGCAAAGTCATCATTTGAACAGAACTGAACATACCGGGGAGATTTCTGCCGAGCCTTTATTCAAACACTTAATAAAAATCACTTCAACGACAGGGGTCACAAGTGAGCTGAGCCTGCATAAGTATTTACGTTGATGGTTTTTAATGCGCTTATTCATCATTTATATGTTTCTGGCAAAAATCATCGTTCTGGCTGTTGATTTGCAATAAAGATGTGATAAAAATCACATTGTAAAGACGGTAACGCCACCGTCATCCCCTGTTTTTGAGTTGAGATAGCTATGTCGGACGTTAAGGATGCGAAACCAACCCGCACGCCGGGTGGAAAAATAGCGCTGTGGCTGTTTTATGGATTTTGTTTATATATTGTCTGGGCAACGGCACGTTATTTTTGGGTCGTCAGCGGCGTGACGGACGGGGAAATGGGCTCGTTAGGCGGAAAGTTGCTGGGGGCGTTGATGGGATTGCTGGTGCTGGGGTCGGTGGCCGCGGTGCTTGGCTGGGTTGCCTGGTATACGCGCCCTCGCAGTGATTTTCATCGCGAATAAAATTCCAGCCGCCGGGACCTGCGCTCATACAGGTGCGAAATTCAGCAACGAAACGAGGAGTTTGTATGCCGATAGCCCGCTGGCAAGCGCGTTTTGAACAGTACCTGCACGACAACTGGCTGCAGGATGATAAAGCCCATGATGTGGCGCATTTTCATCGCGTCTGGAAAACCGCACAGCGGATTATGGAAGGAACGGAAGCCAATCGGTTAGTGGTGCTTAGCGCCTGTTATTTTCATGACATTGTCAATCTGCCTAAAAATCACCCTGAACGGCATCTGGCCTCCGCTCAGGCCGCGCTTGAAACGTTACGCATCCTGGAGATCCACTTTCCTGATTTCCCTCATGATATGTACGACGCGGTGGCCCACGCAGTTCATGCCCATAGCTTTAGCGCGGGCGTAGAGCCACAAACGCTGGAGGCAAAAATTGTCCAGGATGCCGATCGGCTTGAATCGCTCGGCGCGATTGGGCTTGCCCGCGTGTTTTACACCTCCGGTGCGCTGGGTCGTCCGTTGTTTGATAGCGAAGATCCGCTTGCCGGACAGCGTGAGTTAGACGATGCCAGATATGCTCTCGACCACTTTCAGCAAAAGCTGCTAAAACTGCCTCAGACGATGCAAACCGAAGCGGGGCGGAAGCTGGCGCGCCACAATGCCGATTTTCTGGTGCACTATATGGCAAAGCTGTGTGCCGAACTAAAAGGAGAATATCATCACCTCGACAAGGAGGTGATTGAGCAGTTCTCCCCCCTGCGCTAATGGCGTGGTCGTGAGCGGTTATCAAGCTGACGTTGGTGATAACCCGCCAGGAAAATCGTCGTGGTAAGCGCGCCCAGCAGGGCGCAGAACATGTCCGACTGGGTATCCCACGGATCGCCCTGGGTACCGAGGAAAAGATCGGCGCCCTGGCCCATGGCCAGCGCCGCCCACCATTCGATAAGCTCATAAACGGCGCTGATGGCCAGCGCAATGCAGCACACCACGAACCCGAGCATTTTGCGTCCACGCACGTATTGGCCTCGAATGAGGATTTCTCTGGCTGCCAGCGCCGGCACCAGACCCTGGAAAAAGTGACCGAGCTTATCGTAAGGATTGCGGCTCAGCCCAAACCAGGCCTGCACGTCAAAACCGATCGGCACTTTGGCATAGGTATACTGGCCGCCGATCATCAGGATGATGGCGTGAAAAAATATCAGCGTATAAAGCAGCGGTGTTAATGGATAGCGCGCATATGTGGCCCACAGCAAGGGCAGAATGATGAGCACTGGCGTAACTTCCATCAGCCAGGTTATTTTGTCTCCGGCATTGATACCGGTCCAGACGAGGAGCGTCAGCAAAATCAGCGCTGCGCCTTTTAAACGGATGGGGATCATTGAGTTTTCACATATCGCCAAAACCCTAACTATCTGTCGGATACGGCAGAAATTCAAATACGTAAAAAAACGGGGCCTTATTGACCCCGTTCAGATTGCTGACAAAGAAGGAAAAAGCGTGGTTTTTCCTTCTTTGTGGTTATCAGCCGAAAATCAACGGATTGATTTTCCTTGTTTTTTAAATGGCGGCACCCTTTATTTTTGTGACGCAGGGAGGTTTGCCATTAGTCTCAACGGGGCCTTATTGGCCCCGTTCAGATTGCTGACAAAGAAGGAAAAAGCGTGGTTTTTCCTTCTTTGTGG
>DALYUA010000238.1:0-5545 GCA_031993245.1 Buttiauxella sp.
TTTTTTAGCTCAGCGCGACCTTAATACCGAGCGCAACCAGCATGCCACCCAGCAGTTTATCAATAACTTTCTGCGCTTTTGCGAGACCACGACGCACCGGCGCACTCTGGATTAGCACCACCAGCAGCGGCCACCAGATAACCGAAAGCGCCAGGATCACGCCGGCATACCACAGCTTATCCAGCGTGCCTGAATTGACGTTCAGCACCTGAGTAAATATCGACAGGAAGAATAGCGTCGCCTTTGGATTCAGCAGATTGCACAGATAGCCCTGCAGAAAGGCTTTTCCGAGCGTGGTTTGCTGGCGGGCAATCTGGCTGACGTCCATTTTGCTGCCGCTGCGGGCAAACAGGGCGTGCAGGCCAACCCAGACCAGATACGCCGCACCGGCGTATTTCAGCAGGCCGAACAGCCATGGCGTAGTGGTGATGACGACGGCGAGACCGGCTACGCAATAGGCCATGTGAGTCGCTACGCCGCTTATCACACCCAGGGAAGTCATCATAGCCGCCGATCGCGTGTAGCGCGCTGCGTTCTTTATTACCAGAAAGAAGTCGGGGCCGGGCGAAAGCATGCCTAATGCGGCAATGGTGGCGACAAAAAGGGTGGTTTCCAGCATGGCGGTCTGTCCGGCTCATAGAAATAAAAATAAACTATAGCCTACCCATTGCATAAACTTACAGGGGTGTCCGTGATGAATAAGCATATTTTAATTAAATATCGAGGGGATTTTCGCTAACCCCTTGTTCGCATTAAAACAGCAGGGATCGCGCTTTCAGTCCGGCGTAGCAGAACAAAAATAATTTTTGTCGCGAAGGGTAAGGGCAGTCGACGAAAGAATGCGCTTTACGTATAGTGGCGGCAATTTTTTCACCAGCCCTGGATTAACAGAATGATCAGTCTGATTGCTGCATTAGCGGTAGATCGCGTTATTGGCATGGAAAACGCCATGCCATGGAATTTACCTGCCGATCTGGCCTGGTTTAAACGTAATACGTTAAATAAACCGGTCGTGATGGGACGTTTGACATGGGAGTCTATTGGCCGCCCGTTACCCGGCCGCAAAAACATTGTTATCAGCAGCAAACCGGGCACTGACGATCGCGTTGAGTGGGTCGGTTCCGTTGATGAAGCCATCAACGCCTGCGGTGATGCGGAAGAGATCATGGTGATTGGCGGCGGGCGCGTTTATGAACAATTCTTGCCAAAAGCGCAGCGTCTGTACCTGACGCATATTGATGCGGAAGTGGAAGGCGACACGCACTTCCCGGACTACGACCCGGACGAGTGGCAGTCAACGTTCAGCGAATTCCACGATGCGGACGAGAGCAACTCGCACGGTTATTGCTTCGAGGTTCTGGAGCGTCGCTAAAAATAAAACCCGGTGATTAACCGGGTTTTCAAGTTGCTGACAAAGAAGGAAAAAGCGTGGTTTTCCTTCTTTGTGGAAAATCAGCCGAAAATCAATCAATTGATTTTCCTTGTTTTTTAAATGACGACAACCTCAAGCGTTGCGACGCCAGGAGGTTTGTCATCAGTCTCGTTTTTTATAGTGCTATGGCTGTGTCGCCGTCGCCGGTATCGACTTTACGGTTCGACTGCTGAACAAAGTACGTTTTGTCTTCCCAGCGCAGACAGGTTAATTCCCCGCCCCAGCAGCAGCCGGTATCCAGACCGTAGATACCTTCCGGTGTCCCTTTGCCTTCAAGCGAAGCCCAGTGACCAAAGATAACCGAATACGCATCCGTTACCGGACCCGGGATGGCAAACCAGGGTTTTAGCGGTGCAGGCGCGCTTTCAGGCGTGTCTTTGCAGTACATGTCCAGTTGACCGTTCGGGAAGCAGTAGCGCATGCGTGTGAGCGCGTTGGTAATGAAGCGCAGGCGGGCGAGGCCGGTAAGATCCTGCGACCAGTTGTTTGGCATATCGCCATACATTGCGTCAAGGAATAGCGGGTAGCTGTCGCTTGAAAGCACCGCTTCGACATCACGGGCGCAGGCGATAGCCGTAGCGATATCCCACTGCGGGGTGATCCCGGCGTGCGCCATGACCAGCTTTTTCTCTTCATCGATCTGGAGCAACGGCTGGCGACGCAGCCAGTTAAGCAGTTCGTCGGCATCCGGTGCTTCAAGCAGCTGTGAGACGCGATCTTTAGGCTTGTTACGGCTGATGCCTGCGTAAACCGCCAGCAGATGCAGGTCATGATTCCCCAGCACCATGCGCGCGCTGTCGCCCAGGTCGCGAACGTAGCGCAGCACCTCAAGAGAGCCTGGCCCCCGCGCGACGAGATCGCCCGTGAGCCATAAAGTATCTTTGCCAGGCGTAAACTCCACCTTTTGCAGCAGGGCTACCAGCTCATCGTAGCAGCCGTGAACATCGCCAATCAGGTATGTAGACATCGTATCAGTGAATGAAGGCTGGAATGGCCAGACGGAAGACGGGAATGGCGACGCGGAAAGCTTCGCCCTGAGAATCGACCATTTCATAATGGCCCTGCATGGTGCCCAGCGGCGTTTCAAGCACCGCGCCGCTGGTGTAACTGTATTCGTTGCCCGGTTCGATGTGGGGCTGGACGCCAATCACGCCTTCGCCCTGTACTTCGGTTTCATGGCCGTTTCCGTTGGTAATGAGCCAGTAACGGCCAAGCAGTTGCACCGGCGTTCGCCCCAGATTTCGGATGGTTACGGTATAAGCAAAAACGAAACGTTCGTTTTCCGGGGAAGACTGAGATTCGATATAAACGCTTTGTACCTGGACACATACGCGGGGCGAATTTAACATCGTTAACTCTCCTTCGGCTGTGGGTGCTCAGCCAGGTAGTTTGCCAGTTGGCAATACTGGGCAACTGAGATGTTCTCAGCGCGCAGGGTCGCATCAATACCCAGTTCCGCCATGACTTCTGCGCTAAACAGATGGCCGAGGCTGTTGCGAATTGTTTTACGGCGCTTGTTAAACGCTTCAGTGGTGATGCGGCTTAACACGCGCAGCTCTTTTACCGGGTGTGGTATCGTCGCATGGGGTACCAGACGCACTACTGCTGAATCCACTTTAGGTGCCGGTGTGAAAGCTGTTGGCGGCACTTCGAGCACCGGAATAACGTTGCAGTAATATTGCGCCATTACCGATAAACGACCATACGCTTTACTGTTTGGCCCTGCAACCAGACGGTTCACGACCTCTTTTTGCAGCATAAAATGCATGTCCGCAATGGCATCAGTATAGCTAAAGAGATGGAACATCAACGGCGTAGAGATGTTATACGGCAGGTTGCCAAACACGCGCAGCGGCTGGCCGATTTTCTTTGACAGCTCGCCAAAATCCATCGTCATGGCGTCCTGCTGGTAAATTGTAAGCTTTGGCGCCAGGAAAGGATGCGTCTGCAGGCGAGCAGCCAGATCGCGGTCGAGTTCAATGACGGTCATTTCGTCCAGTCGCTCACCCACAGGCTCGGTCAATGCGCCGAGGCCGGGGCCGATTTCTACCATCGCCTGGCCTTTCTGCGGGTTAATAGCGGAAACAATACTGTCGATAACGAACTGGTCATTAAGGAAGTTTTGTCCAAAACGTTTACGGGCAAGGTGGCCCTGGTGGACGCGTGTATTCATTGAGTATTTGTAATCATTCTGATGGCGAGATTAAGCGCCGTAATAAAACTGCCGACGTCGGCTTTCCCCAGACCTGCAAGTTCAAGAGCGGTCCCGTGGTCAACAGACGTGCGGATAAAAGGTAAGCCTAAGGTGATATTCACCGCGCGACCAAAGCCCTGGTATTTTAACACCGGTAAACCCTGATCGTGATACATAGCCAGCACTGCGTCGGCGTGGTCGAGATATTTCGGCTGAAAAAGCGTATCTGCCGGGAGCGGGCCTGAGAGATTCATCCCCTGCGCGCGCATCTCGTCGAGTACCGGAATAATCGTATCAATCTCTTCTGTGCCCATATGACCGCCTTCACCCGCATGGGGATTGAGGCCGCACACCAGCACATGAGGTTGCGTAATACCAAACTTGGTTTGCAGGTCATGATACAGGATGGAGATTATCTGGCGTAATAAATCTGGCGTGATGGCATCGCTAATCGCTTTTAACGGCAGATGCGTGGTCGCCAGGGCAACCCGCAGCTCTTCGGTTGCCAGCATCATCACCACTTTTTCACTTTGCGAGCGTTCTTCAAAAAACTCCGTATGGCCGATAAACGGGATGCCGGCATCGTTGATAATACCTTTGTGTACCGGTCCGGTAATCAGCGCGGCAAATTCACCGTTAAGACAGCCATCGCAGGCGCGAGCCAGCGTTTCAACGACGTAAGCACTGTTACGCACATCCAGTTGGCCGGGCACTACCTCAGCATGCAGCGCGACAGGCAAAATAGTCAGCGTTCCTGCAACCTGAGGCGTGGCTGGAAGACCGGGCTGGTAAGGCTGGAGTGTGAGCGGCAGGCCAAGCAGAGCTGCGCGTTCAAGCAATAAGTCAGGGGCTGCGCAGACGACCAGTTCAACGGGCCAGTCGCGTTGCGCGAGTGCGACGGCCAGGTCGGGACCAATCCCGGCGGGTTCGCCGGGAGTGAGGGTCACGCGAGAGACGTTAGCCATTGCTGCCGGTAATCTTCACGTAAGCGCTGGCGCGCTGTTCCTGCATCCAGGTTTGCGCTTCTTCAGAGAACTTACGGTTGAACAGCATACGGTAAGCACGATCTTTCTGTGCCGCATCGGTCTTGTCAACTTTGCGGGTATCCAGCAGCTCAATCAAATGCCAGCCGAAGGAAGAGTGAACGGGCTCGCTGGTCTGGCCTTTATTCAGTTTCATGATCGCATCGCGGAAGGCCGGATCGTAGATATCCGCAGAAGCCCAGCCCAGATCGCCGCCCTGATTGGCAGAACCTGGATCGTCAGAAAACGCTTTCGCGGCCTTGTCAAAGGTGGTTTTACCACTTTTGATATCTGCGGCGATTTGTTCAAGCTTCAGACGCGCCTGCTGATCGGTCATGATCGGCGATGGCTTAAGCAGAATATGACGAGCATGCACTTCGGTCACAGAAATGCTCTGGGACTGGCCACGCAGATCGTTCACTTTCAGGATATGGAAACCAACACCGGAACGCACCGGGCCGATAATGTCGCCTTTTTTCGCGGTGGCCAGCGCCTGGGCGAAAATTGACGGCAGTTCCTGGATTCGGCCCCAGCCCATCTGACCGCCTTTCAGCGCCTGCTGGTCAGCAGAATAAGTGATGGCCAGCTTGCCGAAGTCCGCACCATTTTGCGCCTGGGAAACGATATCACGCGCTTGCTTTTCCGCATCGTCAACCTGAGCGGACGTTGGGTTTTCTGGCAGCGGGATCAGAATGTGACTCAGATTCAGCTCGGTGCTGCTGTCGTTTTGACTACCGACCTGCTGCGCCAGAGAATCGACTTCCTGCGGCAAAATGGTTACACGACGGCGCACTTCGTTATTCCGCACTTCGGAGATAGTCATCTCTTTGCGGATCTGAGCGCGGTACGTATTGTAATTAATACCGTCATAGGCCAGACGGCTACGCATCTGATCCA
>DALYUA010000239.1:0-1011 GCA_031993245.1 Buttiauxella sp.
TGCTGCTGGCTATTGTCTGTTATCTGGCGCTCGAAAGCCGGGCGAAAAAGCTACGGGTGAAGAACGAGAAGAAGATGCAGAAAGAAGAGAAGAATGCCCCTGCTCCCGAGGAAGAGGGGCCTGACCACAAGGTTTCGACCTAACGGCGGTTACCAAAAATACGCAGCAGCATCAGGAACAGGTTGATGAAGTCCAGATACAGCGTCAGCGCGCCAAGGATGGAGTATTTACGCATATTCTGCGTGTCGCGCACGTCGATCTGCTCGCCGATGTTTTTGAGTTTCTGCGTGTCGTAGGCGGTGAGGCCAACAAATACAATCACACCGATGTAGGTCACCGCCCACATAAGCGCGGTGCTCTTCAGCCAGATGTTCACAAGCGAAGCCAGCACGATGCCGATCAGCGCCATAAACAGCATATTACCGAAGCCGCTCAGGTCACGTTTGGTGGTGTAACCATACAGGCTCATGGCGCCAAACATACCGCCGGCGACCACAAAAGTGCTGGCAATAGACGAATAGGTATAAACGATAAAGATGCTGGAGAGCGTAAGCCCCGTCAGGGCGGAGTAAAGCATGAACAGCGTGGTTGCCATGCCTGCGCTCAGCCTTTGCACCATGCCAGAGAGCACAAAAACCAGCGCCAACTGGGCGATAATCAGCCCGAAGAAGGTAATTTTACTGGAGAAAACAAACTCCATCACCGCCGGGGTATTGGCGGCATACCACGCAATAAACGCGGTCAATAACAGCCCACAGGTCATCCAGCCATAAACCTGTGCCATGTATGCCTGCAGACCGGTACGCGCCTGCTGAACGATTGTGTCATTGGAACGGGGGAATCGATCCATGATGCTACCTCTGTAAATTGCGTTAACCTGATTTCAGACTTAAAAGCCTGCCCTGCTTAAGATTAACACAACTCCAGGCAGGTGCCTCCTACCAGCGGCTGGCCGCCTGTTTATCGCTATCCCGCGCTTCGACCCAGCGCTCCCCTTCCGGGGTGGCCTCG
>DALYUA010000239.1:1021-5534 GCA_031993245.1 Buttiauxella sp.
AATAAATTGCGCCGATTCAAACGCCGAGCTGCGGTGCGCGCCGGTCACGCCGACGAAGACGATTTCATCGCCGGGCCATAATTCGCCGATACGATGAATGACCGAAACGCGCTGCAGCGGCCAGCGAAGACGAGACTCTTCGACAATTTCCGCCAGCGCTTTCTCCGTCATGCCGGGATAGTGCTCAAGGGTCAGCGCGCTAACGCTCTCGCCCAGGTTATGATTGCGAACTTTGCCGGTAAAAGTGACGACCGCGCCGTCTTCATCACACTGTGACAGCCAGAGGTATTCGTCGCCGACGCTGAAATTTTCATGGCTGACGCGGATGCGGGTGTTTTCCATCAACTCAGCCTCCGGTAACCGGTGGGAAGAAAGCAACTTCATCGCCGTCCGTCAGAGGATGATCGAAGCTCACCAGCGTTTGGTTGACCGCGGCCAGCAGTTTGCCTGGCTCAAGCGCCAGCGCCCAGCGGTCGCCTTTGTTTGCCAGCTCGGCACGCAACTGTTCAACGTCGCTGTATGCTGCGCCGAGCTGCAGCCTGTCGCAGTCCACCAGCTCTCGCACCTGGGCAAAAAACAGCACGTTAATCATTGTCTTCCACCTTAAAATCACCAGATTTACCGCCGCTTTTTGCCAGCAGGCGTACCGGGCCAATCACCATATCTTTTTGCACGGCCTTGCACATGTCGTAGATGGTTAGGGCAGCAACCGAGGCGGCTGTCAGCGCTTCCATTTCGACGCCGGTTTTGCCTGTCAGACGGCAGACGGCTTCAATACGCACGCGACTGCGCTCCGGCTCGGCTTCCAGATTCACTTCAACCTTGCTCAGCATCAGCGGGTGGCACAGCGGGATAAGCTCCCAGGTACGTTTCGCGGCCTGAATGCCGGCAATGCGGGCGGTGGCAAAAACGTCACCTTTGTGATGGCTGCCTTCGACGATCATGGCGAGCGTTTCAGCCCGCATAGTGACAAAGGCTTCCGCGCGCGCTTCCCGAACGGTTTCAGCCTTAGTGGAAACATCCACCATATGCGCTTCACCGGCGGCGTTAATATGGGTCAGTTGCGACATAATCTATTTCTTGATGTGTGGATGGAAATTACAGGGACGCTGACGAGGATCCAACTGTTGCACAATGATGTTTTCCCAGGCGGTGCGGCAGGCTTTGGTTGAGCCTGGCATGGCGAAAATCAGCGTACGGTTGGCCAGACCTGCAACCGCCCTGGACTGCAGCGTTGAGGTGCCAATCTCTTCATAAGAGAGCATGCGGAACAGCTCACCAAACCCTTCGATTTCGCGGTCAAACAGCGGCAGCAGCGCTTCCGGAACCCGATCGCCCTCGGTGAACCCCGTGCCGCCGTTAATTAATACGACCTGAATGTCATCGCTTGCGATCCACTGGGAAACCCGGGCGCGGATGGCATAAAGATTTTCTTTTACGATGGCTTTGTCTACCACCTCGTGGCCCGCTTCAATGGCCGACTCGCGCAGATAATGGCCGGAGGTATCATCCTCTTCGCCTCGGCGACTGGAGACGGTCAAAATGGCAATACGTGCCGGGATAAACGCTTCGCTTACCTGACTCATCCTTTTTCTCCTTATTTTTTGAGGCTATCCACCAATCCAGGACAGGTTCTGGGTGATGCCGGTATGTCCGTCATGCAGAAAATGGGTCTGTTTCTTCTGGGCAAGGGCTGAGGAAATTCGCGCCTCCAGCGCTTCACCCTGCGCATCATCCGCCAGCAAATCACGCAGCGAAATGCCGCCGTCACCGAACAGGCACAGATGAAGGTTACCGGTCGACGACACGCGCAGGCGGTTGCAGCTCGCACAGAAGTCTTTTTCATACGGCATAATAAGGCCAATTTCGCCTTCATAATCCGGATGGCAGAAGACCTGCGCCGGACCATCGCTACGGCCGCGAAGCTTCTGCACCCAGCCGCGTTGCAGAAGCTGGTCGCGGATGGTGGCGCCGGAGATATGGTATTTACGGAAGTGTTCGCCGCCCTCGCCGGTTTCCATCAGCTCAATAAAGCGTAGCTGAATGGGACGCGGTTTGATCCAGGCGAGAAAAGTATCCAGCTCATGATGGTTAACGCCGCGCATCAGCACCGTATTAACCTTAACGCGCTCAAAGCCGGCGGTAAAAGCGGCGTCGATACCGTCCATTACCTGACGAAATTTATCCTGCCCGGTGATGGCGTGAAACTGGCGGGCGTCCAGACTGTCTACGCTGACGTTCACCGCGGTCAAGCCCGCATCTCGCCACTGCTGAATATCTCTTGCAAGGCGATAGCCGTTGGTTGTCACGGCAAGCTGGCGAATCGCCGGGTTTTCACGGATGGCGGCAATGATTTCGGAAAAGTCACGGCGCAAAGAGGGTTCACCGCCGGTCAGGCGTACCTTTTCAGTACCCAAAGCGGCAAAGGCGCGGGTAACACGGCGAATTTCATCGACGTTAAGGAAACTTTTGTTCGCCACGCCGTGCGGCTTATAGCCATCCGGCAGGCAGTAATTACAACGGAAGTTGCAAACGTCGGTAATCGACAGACGCAGATAGAAGAATTTGCGCGCAAACGCATCGGTCAGTTGGGGAGCCATATACACCTTTCCAAATACGGGAGATGCAGGCATTTCTTTCTGCACCCTGGCGATCCAGGATCGCGGCCAAAGCACCCTATCTTGCGACTTAGGTCCGGAGGCTTAGTGTGTGTTTAAACGATAGTAACGCTTGACGGCGTTGTTCGCCATAACAGCTTTCGCTATATAAATAAACACATAACGAACTAATCGCTCAATTTCGCCACAGAGTACGCGAAAAGTGAACTTTTACCTTGATATACATCATTAACGACAGCCCCTGCATCGTCTTTTCGACGCTTTTACGCTACCTTAAGCCGGAGAGTTCGTCATAAGGAATAGCTATGCGCAGTCGCACGTTTGCGGATCTTGATCAGGTTGTTGCCCTCGGCGGCGGCCACGGACTTGGCCGGGTCATGTCTTCCCTCTCCTCTTTAGGATCCCGTTTGACGGGCATCGTAACTACCACGGATGATGGCGGGTCAACCGGCCGTATTCGACGCTCTGAAGGCGGGATTGCCTGGGGAGATATGCGTAACTGCTTAAATCAGTTGATTACCGAACCCAGCGTCGCTTCTGCCATGTTTGAGTATCGTTTTGGCGGTAACGGCGAACTTTCCGGACATAACCTCGGAAACCTGATGTTAAAGGCGTTAGATCACCTGAGCATCCGGCCCCTGGAAGCCATTAATCTTATTCGTAGCCTGCTTAAAGTCGACGCGCTGCTGATTCCTATGTCAGAGCAACCGGTTGATCTGATGGCGACAGACGCTGACGGGCATTTTATCTATGGCGAGGTAAATATCGACCAGCTTGCTTCCCCGCCGCAGGAGCTGATGCTGTATCCGAAATCCCATGCCACTCGCGAAGCGGTAGAGGCCATTGCCGAAGCGGATCTAATCCTGATTGGGCCGGGGAGTTTTTACACCAGCCTGATGCCGCTTTTGCTGCTGGAAGATATGGATCAGGCGCTCAGGCGCACCCCGGCACCGGTGGTTTATATCGGAAATCTGGGTCGTGAACTTAGCGTAGCCGCGGCAAGCCTGACGCTGAATGAAAAGCTGGAAATGATGGAGCAGCGGGTCGGGAAAAGAATTATCGATGCGGTGGTTGTGGGCCCGCACGTTGATGTTTCGAGCGTTAAGGATCGGGTGGTTATTCAGGAGCCGCTTGAGGCCAGCGATATTCCTTATCGCCATGACCGGTTGCTGCTGCGTCAGGCGCTGGAAAAAGCGATTCAGACGCTGGGTTAACGGGGAAAATAGCGGTGGATAGCGGCTTGCGCTTATCCACCCTACAAAATCTTTATTGCCTCACGGAGGAGGTCGGGTAAGCGCCAGCGCCACCCGACTAAAGTTACGAGGCGGCGATAAACAAATCGCGCAGCTGATGGAGCTGATCACGAACCAGGGCTGCTTCTTCAAACTCCAGATTCTGCGCATGCTCCAGCATTTTCGCTTCCAGCTGATGAATTTTCTGCTGCAGCGCTTTTGGCGTGAGCAGCACTTCATCTTCTTCGACGATTTTCGCTTTTCCGCGGCCTTTAGGCTTCATTTTCGACATCGACTCGCCCAACGCCAGAATATCGACCACTTTCTTATTCAGACCCTGTGGAGTAATGCCGTTCTCTTCGTTATAGAGCTGCTGCTTCTCGCGGCGACGCTCCGTTTCCCCAATCGCTTTCGCCATTGACGGAGTGATTTTGTCCCCGTACAGAATCGCTTTGCCGTTAACGTTACGCGCCGCGCGCCCGATGGTCTGAATCAGAGAACGCTCGGAGCGCAGAAAGCCCTCTTTGTCGGCATCCAGAATCGCCACCAGCGAGACTTCAGGCATATCCAGCCCTTCACGCAGCAGGTTGATGCCCACCAGCACGTCAAACTTGCCAAGGCGCAGGTCACGGATGATCTCCATACGTTCTACCGTATCGATAT